>PKCN01000400.1 GCA_002862205.1 Planctomycetaceae bacterium
ATCTGTGTCTTAAGTTCGGAGATCTGTGAGCATCATTTTGTTTCGGTTGGAATGACTTCCATGTCCTTGAGAGACTTGCCCAAGCGTTTGCGACCACTGCTGGCTCTGCTCTTTTTGGGTTTCGGCGTTTCTTGCAGCATGGCAGTAAGGTTGGGGTGCACTTGATCCGCGTCGTTGGGCGCGCCAATTTGTTCAATAGCGTCACTGACACCGAGCAAAACGGACTTTCGAACACCCTCGCGAATCCATTCGAAGAAATTAACGTTCATGTTTTTGCACGATTCCTGATCAGCCTTGATCTCGGGGGGACTGTCCAATTTTCCATCCCGTGTCCCGTGATGGATCGATTTCGCGATGATCAAAAATTCTTGTAAATCACTGCGTTCTCTTGTGGCTTGTAGTTGGTTCACGAGTTGAAGTCCAGATCGATCAATCTTCAGAGCCAAAATGGGCGTGAAACACAGACTCGACAAAGCATTTCACGAGTGTCAGAGTCAAGAGAGGGAAACCGTTTCTGGTTCGAGATTTAGGCAGTGTTCTGGTCGGTTGGTGGGTCTGCCCACTCGATTTCGCCATGGCAGCTGATTTCGACCTCGTCCTGACGTTTGCCTTGTCGGATCAGCACTGCATGGGGGAACCATGGCTCAGTGTTGAGTTCTTCAATTTCATTTTTTCCCGACACAAACAGGCCCGTGGCGCAGGCGTCGGCGTCTGCTGCCGAGTCCATGATGACGGTCAGTGAGGCGAGGTCACCGCTTGGAAAGCCTGTCCTGGGGTCGATCACGTGGCCGAATCGTTTTCCGCGGTGATGAAAAAATTGTTTCCCGGAGCCACTGGTGGCAATGGCCTGATCCCGTAGCCAAACGCCAGCCAGTCTTCGTTTGGGTTTCGTCGGGTGGGCAATTCCTACGGCCCATCCCAGGCCGCTGTTGGCTGTTTGGTCGCCAGCTGCCAGCACGCTGCTGTTGCCGCCATGCAGCAGGAAATCGTGTAGACCACCGCGATGCAGTTCATTTGCGATCTGATCCAAAGCGTCGCCTTTGCCGATCCCCCCTAGGTTGATCGACATTTCGGGCAAGGCAAACCGAATCGTTTGTTGGTCACGATCCAGTTGCAGGTTTTGATAGCCCACTTTGGCTAACGCTGACTCAACTTCCTCAGAGGTTGGCTTTCGGCCGCTTCGCTCCGTGAAGCCCCATGCTTTCACAAGAGGTCCGGCGGTGATGTCAAAAGCGCCTCGAGTGCGATGGCTCCATCGCAACGCACGCTCGATGAGCTGAAAGGTAGAATTCGAGGCAGGAACTGGCCTCTCACTGGCCATCTGGTTGATTTGCGAGACCTCGCTTTCCTGATTGTAAATGGTCAGTTTTTGCTCAATTTGATCAAGGCGTTCCAGACTGGTAACTGCCAATTCCACAGCTTCAAGACTTTGCGGGGGCAGTAGAATTGCAAATTCGGTTGCCATCGCCTTGCGGGTTACCTCGGTAAGTAACGAATTTACCGCTCCTGCATCCTGCGGGGATCTGGCAACCCTTGCGGTGTCGCATGGTGGGGAAGCTGGTGTGTCGCAGTTCTGCGTCTGATTGGCAGCAGGACCACCATCATGGCTCTGGGGGTTGCGACGTTTGTGATTCTTGGATGTTTCGCTCAATGACTCGGCTCCGTGGGCAGCAGTGTACACCCTATGGATTGTGATGGCGTGAACAGGTGAGGCCATGGATGTGTCGAGTTTTCTCGGCGGTCAACTTCTAATTGTCAGGGTGAAATGAGATCCTCTCGGGCAGAGATGCGAAAAAACCCGTGAAAAACGCTTAAAGTGCAAGTTTTTTGGAGGCGATAAACAGAGGGTTGCGTGAACTGCGAGTTTGCAGCACAATCACTCCCGTTGAGAGTGCAAGAAGATCGTTGTCGAAGCGATTTTTTGCACCTTCAACCTGACCGATGCAAGGAGCGGTGGCTGAGTGGTCGAAAGCGCCGGTTTGCTAAATCGGTGAGCCGGGCAACCGGCTCCGCAGGTTCAAATCCTGTCCGCTCCGTTTGAATTTCGCGCTATCGTTGTTCCGGCAGGATGGTCGCGGATACAGGGAGGGGTCTGTACTTCTTCCCGAGGGTGTAGCTCAGTTGGTAGAGCAACGGACTTTTAATCCGTAGGTCCAGGGTTCGAGCCCCTGCACCCTCACTTCTTTTTTGGCACGCATCCGGCGTTGTGGGCGTCAAGCCCACCGCCGATGGTTCCGCCCACCGTGTCGCAACATTTGATTCGCAGCGTGCACGATCACTTGCAGTTCTGCGCTTGCACTGTTCGGATTCGCAGCCAGGTTGATGTCTCGCCAAGTTGATGCTTTGGTCGGGCGAGTAGTGACCGTGGTGTTGAATTGCCGGTGCTTACAAACGGTCCTTCTGGATGCCAGTCGCGGCAGATCCATCGGTTGATTGAGGCCAATCTTATCAAGCTTCACGGTTGCCTCGATCAGACGACATCGCTACCGGGAGTGCCTTTGCGGTCGAGCGAAAACTGCTGCACTGCTGTTTCAATATTTGGGTGCAATTCGAATAGGCGATCGAAATTCACAAGCTGAAACACCTCAAGGGCCGCACCATGGACGTTGGCGATTCTCAGGGCACCATCGAGTTTGCTCAATCTGCTTTTTGACTGGACCAGGACTGCCAAGCCCTCGCTGGAAACCGCATCAAGTTCTTGAAAGTCGATGATGATTTCGTGATCGCCGGCTTCGATTAGTTTTTCCAGGGATCCCAAGAGTGCGACCGAGCCGTGCGAATCAAGTCGACCGGCGACCCGAAGCACGACTGGTGCATTCTTATTTGGCGTGGAGCAGGATGTGATCGTGATCATTACTTATCGCTGGAGAAACGCTGTGTTCGAGCGAACTGAGGGGGGAGGCTCAGCCCCGATGGTCGCTCGAGGTGTACCGTTTTGCAAGCGTTTTTCGGTAGATCAGCCTCAGTCTTGTGCCCTTTGGCAGGGTTGTATGGCTCACTGAAGAATCTGCGGTCACCTGTACCGACCGAGGCTGAGGATGATCGGCAGTCATGTTAATCTTTCTCGGGTTTGACGACCTCGCGAGTCTTCAGGTCGTAGATCTGCCCCTCTTCGAGTCGCGACTCCTTGTCTGCGGCAGGGTCGAGAAAGAACACCGCATTTTTTCCAAGTACCTGTGCTGTCGAATTCTTGACCAGGATCCCGGTGGTCTCATCAAGCCCGATGCCTAGCAATTGCGGAAAACGTTTCACAACGGAACGCAAGTCATCCAATCGACCGCGTTGTGTCAGGTGCTGGTCAATGGCTACACCTTTGAGGAACCCAAGCCCACGTTCATAGCCTTCTGCCATGACGACCTGGTTTCCCAGTGGATCGCCCCTCACCATATACTCGGCTTGAATTGATGCACCTGCCGAACTTCCTGCGATGATCCCTCCGCGTTCCAGAACCTTGTTGAAGAGTTCGATGGCCTTGGTGTTTTCATAAGCATCAACAAAACGCCATTGCCGTCCCCCGCCGAACCAGATACCGGTTGCCTTTTTCAGAGCAGCTTGAAAGGTAGGGCCATTGACTTCATCTCGCCAGCGTTGCGGCAGGACTGTGATACTCTTGACGCGTTGGCTTTCGAGGAAAGAAGGAATCCCGCTTTGACGAGCAGCCCTGTCATCGATCGCGGTGGGTAGCACCACCAGATGAGCATCTTCGCCCCCTGCTGACTCCACAAAGCTGGCGATCATGTCATCGGTGACACCACCTCCACCAATGATCAGCAATGCCCCATGGTCCACTTGTGGGGTGGATGTTCTGGTGGCGGGAAATTGCGGGCCAGCGCGGGCGATCGCAGCACGCCTTAGACTGGTCAGATCAATCACAGTATTGGCGGGAGCTGCGGTGGTACTTGCATCTCGGAACGCTGAAGGGCCAAGCGTAATGGTAACCGTTGATTTTCCGAGAACTCGCATCCGCCTTCCGGTAACTTCCAGTGCGGTGCCCTCGTCGATCCCCAGCCCAAAACGACCCGGGTGTTCTTTCACGGCTTTCAGCGATCGTGCTTGCCGATTCCTCGCCAAGAAATGTTGGTCGATAATCGCGTACGGCAGGAAACCAAAACCTGTGCCCATCTCTGGGGTCTGCTTGCCTCTGGCAATCATGTCACGTGACATGATTGCGGCACCGGCGGATGTCCCGCCGATCACTCCACCTCGTGCCAGTAATGCGTGTAACTCTGTTTCAACTTGAGTCCCGACATAAGCATCGGCCAATCGGGATTGACTGCCGCCCGAGAGCCATACGGCTGTTGCAGATTTCAGAGGTTCCACGAACTTGGGGTCATTGGCTGTTTTGCGATCACGTGTGTGGAGCACCGAGATTGAGGAAGCATTTGCGTCTTGCCATGTCAAACGGTGGTCTTTGTCTGGGTCGTCAGCGGTGATGCTCGCGGTTGGGATGATGACCAAGTTGGCTTCGGAATCTCCGGCCAACGCGATGAACTGTTGTTTGATAATTGGGGCAGGGTTCCCACCGCCAGAGATGATCAGTGATCCACGAATGCCACGAGAATCAAGCTCACCTGAGACGGGTTGCGGGGAAGAGACGGTTGGCGGGGAAGTTGGGGCTGCCGCGTTTTGACCGAAAAGATCAGCAGGGCTAGCGAACCCGAGCGCAAAGCATGTCGCGAGAAAAAAATGGAGTTTGGGCAGTCGCGTGTTCCGCGTCAGTCGGCAGCGAACGTGGTGATGGGAAATTGAAGTCAAAGTTGATTCCGAGAGAGGAGGACCGAGAAAAACACGAATGGAAAATCAGTGCCTAATCGTACTCGCTGGACCGGCCAGAAATGGGCTGATTCAGCTATCTGGTTGGGTTTTTATGGGATCAGGATGGTAAGCCTGACTTCGAAAATTAAACGTGATTTTCAAAAGTTTTTGTACGGTGCATGGGGCTCGGTGTCACTAACCAAGTGATGAGGTGCTGTTTTGTAACCCGTTTTTGAGTTTTCCAAGTTGCCTGGAACTGTCTGATGAGATTGACGCTGCGAACCCTGCTGGCATACCTCGACAACACATTGGATCCCCAAGATGCCGAGATTTTGAAAAGCAAGCTTGCTGAAAGCGGCTTTGCGACGCAAATGGTCCAGCGGATTCGTGATTTATTGACGCGATCGGACCTGTCCGCGCCTTCACCGTTAGCACGTGGACCGGTCGAGGAAGCGAACGTAATTTGTGAGTATTTGGATAGCACGTTGCCTGTGGAGCAGGTGGCTGAGGTGGAGCGTGCTTGTCTTGATTCGGATCCACACCTCGCTGAGGCGGCTGCTTGTCATCAGATATTGACCATGGCGTTGGAAAATTCTGCCAATGTGACTGTGGTGCTCCGTGATCGTATCTATCAGTTACCCAGTGAACAGAAACGGACAGCCGAGACAGGCGCCAGTTTCTCCGCGCTTGCAATTCCTGAGTCTGTCAACAGTTTCGATTCCCCGTCCAGTCATGTGCTATCCGCGGAGGTTCCGCCACCGCCAGATCAAGAGCCTGTGAGGCCTGTCGGTGTAGGTGATTCAGGCGTAATGGCAGCTCCGGCTCGATTCAGGCAGAGAGAGTTGGAAGATGATCAAGCGGAAAAGGCGGAACCCGCAATCGCTGGTTCTCGGCCAATCAATCACCACTCAGAAAGCAGCATCTTCGGAGGACATGTTCGCCCATCACGCATCACACCGTGGTTGGTCACGCTGGGGTTGGCCGGCGTTCTGTTGTATGCACTGTCGCAGATATTTCAGCCGCTGTTGGATTCAGGTGAAACGGCGGATACGGTTAACACGAATGGTCAAGCTGTGACCGGGGAAGATGGACCGCAACAGCTTTTTGAGCAGGTTGAAGCTGATGCGGTCAACGCGAAACCTGCCTCTGACTCGAATGAAGGCCAGCCTGACTCGAGTATCTCGGATCGCGATGCAGGTAATGAAAATCGCAACTTGCAAGGTCAGACTGGCTCCATTCCGGCTGGCAGTGATCTTGACAATGCAGCGGGCGAATCACCCGTGCCTGTTATCCGTGATCCCGCATCCTCGACTGAAGAGGCGACCAAGACTGATACTGCAAAAACCGATGCGAGCGATGGAAGTGAACCGGCGAATCCAAAGCCCGAAATGGACCAGGGGGGGGCTGTTGTCGACGATGCAGAACCCACTGCACCGGGGGCGGCACCCAGCACTGACTCTGACGCGGAATCTGGCACTGTGGGGAATGATCCCGCTTCCGTGGTGCCGCCACCTGTGCTGCCACCTGTGCCGCCACCTGTGCCGCCACCTGCGCTGCCACCTGCGCTGCCACCTGCGCTGCCACCTGTGCCGCCAACACCTGCAGCCAACAAGTCACCGTCTGGCGATATGGAAGAAAAGGACTCCTCTGACGACAATGTCGAGCCTTCATCCGAAACAGCAAAGATTCTTAGCGAGAACACCTTGATTGCTGTTGAAAAAGAAGGCCAATGGCAGCGTTTGGATAAAGATGCAGACGTTGCATCAGGTGAGTCATTGGCTGTGGCTCCTGGTTTTCGTGCAACCTTGGCTCTCGCCGATTCCGAGCTCACACTCGTGGGGCCTGCCGCGGCAAGTTTGCTGCCCAATGGTCAAGGAAGTTTGGTAGTACGCCTTGCTTCAGGCCGTTTGCTGGTTTCTTCGACAAAACCGGAATCGTTCGTTGAAATTCAATTGGGCGATGAGAAATGCAGTCTTGAATTAGCAACTCCCGAGACGATTGCAGCGATCCAGTTGAGTCACACTCGAAAGCCGAGCCTTGATCCTTTGTTGGCTGAGAGTCACGTGCCAGTGCGTCACGTGATCGCGTTGCAGGGAGCTGTGAAGGTTGATTTTGGAGGAGCTTCGCAGACGCTCGACCCAGGTTCCCAGTGGACTCAAGTGGGTGGCGGTGAACCCGGGGTCGAGGCTTTGGATTCGGTGCCGGTTTGGGCAACTGAATCAACCGCCGATGCGGACACGCTTGCGGTGACAGCCCGAAACGACCTGTTGTCATTGCTTGATGGTGTGTCATCGCTGGAAATCGCATTGCGTGAACTATTGGGATTCCGACGTTCTGAAGTGGCTGCCCTGGCTGCTCAAACACTGCTTGGTCTTGGACGGTCGGATGTCTATTTTGGAGGTGCTGGCGTTTTTAACGATCCAAAGCAGCGAGCTTACTGGTCGCAACATTACGACGCCTTACTGTCCCAAGTTGATAGCGGAGCTGAGTCTGCGGCCAAGGTTCAGCAAGCGATCAGAAAAATGGACGCAGCAGCGGAATTGCAGTTGTTTCGGATGTTGACCGGATATACCGACGAGGAATTGGCCAGTGGCAGTGATGCGCAGTTGCTTGAGAATCTGGACTCGGCTGAAATGTCAGTGCGTGTGCTGGCATTCGAAAACCTGCGTCGGATTACCGGGGTAACTTTCAACTATCGGGCTGAGCAAGATAGCCAGGGTCGGCGAGAACCATACTTGAAAAGGTGGCAGGTGCTGCAGCGAAAAGGTGAAATTCGCTGGAAAGAGTAGTTGTCCAATTTTCTTGTGGATGCCCGTTCTGCCGCCGATATCATGCCAACGCGGTTGTATCGCGTTCTGCCGTACCTTCCCCTGTTGCGTTCCAGTCCCGTAAGCTTGGGCGACGCAAACCGGTGTCTGCCCATTCACGTCTATTTCGAAGGTTAGGAAGATGGCTGATTCAATCGTAATCTTTGGTGCTTCCGGGGATTTGACCAGTCGTAAGTTGATTCCGGCTCTTTATCAGCTGTCTGTCAAAGGCCGGTTGCCACAGGGTTCCAGAATCATTGGAGTCTCGAGAAGTGATTTCGAACATCAGCAATGGCGTGATGCACTTCGCGGGACCACGGCCCAGTATGCAGAAGATGCTTTTGATGAAGCAATGTGGGATGCATTCAGTCAATCCATCTTTTACCAACGTGGTGATATCACGAACCCTGACGATTTTGTTTCCCTTGGCAATTTTCTCAATTCCATCGAGCTTGATGATGCGGGGAACCCGGGTAGCGAGTGTGGGCGTGTGTACTATCTTTCAACCATGCCACAGCTATACGAAACAGCCATCAGGAATCTCGGAGATGCTGGTCTGTCCAATGATTCGAATGGTTTTCGACGTGTCATTATCGAAAAACCTTTTGGGACTGATCTGAAAACTGCTCAGGCATTGAATCAATCAATCCACAGCTCTTTTCGTGAAGATCAGATCTATCGTATCGATCATTACCTTGGCAAGGAAACAGTGCAGAATATTTTCGCACTTCGTTTTGCAAATAGTATTTTTGAACCCATCTGGAATCGCAACTACGTCGACCATGTGCAAATTACGGTTGCGGAAGAGGTTGTGATAGGGCGGCGAGCCGGGTATTACGACACGTCTGGAATTCTGCGGGACATGTTCCAGAACCATCTGCTGCAGTTGATGATGATCACGGCAATGGAGCCACCTGCCAGTTACGATGCCGCATTGGTGCGTGACGAGAAGGTGAAGGTTTTGCATGGTGTACGTAAAATGACGGGTGGGGATTTCGCATCCGATACCGTGCGTGGGCAATATACAGGTTACCTCGACGAGGAAGGCGTGCCCGCCGGCAGCGCAACTGAAACATTCGCCGTGCTGAAATTGTTTTGCGATAATTGGCGATGGCAGGGTGTGCCCTTCTATCTGCGAAGCGGAAAAGGCATGTCCTGTCGCACTACACAAATAGTCATTCAGTTCAAACAGGTGCCTTACATTCTGTTTGAAGATATGCCAAAAGCGCCCATCGGTAATCGGCTTGTCATTCAAGTCCAGCCCGCTGAAGGTATTCAAATGCATTTTGAAACCAAGGTGCCAGATTCAGGAATGAGGACTCGCACAAGCACGCTCGATTTCAGTTTCCAGGGAACCAGTGGTGGTAAGTCTTTGCCAGATGCGTACCAGCGTTTGTTGCTCGATGCCCTGAATGGAGATGCCAGCCTCTTTGCTCGCAGTGACGAAGTTGAGCTGGCTTGGGGAATCATTGATCCCATCATTGCGGCTTGGAAAAGCCCTGCTGCACCCGCGTTGCATCACTACGAGTCAGGTGTGTGGGGGCCGGAGGAAGCATCGCAATGGATGCGGCAACAGCAACGTGAGTGGTTTGATGTCTGTCCTGTGCTGCGATAATGTGATCATCCTGCGGCCGTGATGCAAATGTGGTGTGTTGGGCTGCTTGCCGTCGGATGCAATTTAAGAGTTGTCATTTAAGAGTTGTCTGAGGGGGGGCGTTCGTGCATTTCCGAACCAACGGCCGTGCACTCGCTCGGTTCCACCTCACCGATGCTTGATGCAAATCAGACCTGGAGCATTGCATCAACCAATCGTAAGTTTGCGTGTCAACGGAAATCCGAGTGTTGGCGTAGGTTTCATAGGATGTACACTGACAAGCATGCAAGCAGCGAGGCACAGCAAGCAGCGAGGCACAGAAGCTTGCTTTGTTTTCGGGTGGGATTCGTTGTGACTGCGAAACATCGTGTCTGACCGGTCAAACGCTTGCTCGCAGGCCGACATCAATTGAACCACTCAGATTGTTTACCACTCAGATTGTTTACCACTCAGATTGTTTACCACTCAGAGGCTGCACTATGTGTCCATCCACTTATGCTCGAACTGGGCTTTCTGCGTTATCAGTGCTTTTTGCCGGCTCAATACTTCTGGTGGGGGTTGTTGTCGCACAGCCACCGCAACGGACACGAGGGAGTCAGGACGGACGCTCCCAAGGGCGGAGTCCCGAGTTGCTGTTGCGTTCTCTGCCGGTGCTGATTGCGTTGGATTCCAACTCGGATGGTGTGATCTCGAAGTCGGAAATCGAAAATGCGAGCAAATCCCTCCAGTCGCTCGACAAAAACAAGGATGGCCAGCTGACGAGTGACGAGATGCGTCCCGATTTCTCTGTGATTCGACGTCGTTCCAGCGATCCCAGTGGCTTGGGAGGGGGCGATGATGGCAGTTCTCGAGCTGGAGCTTCCGTGAAAGGTCGCGAAAATGAGATGGTGGCTCGATTCATGAAAATGGATGAAGACAAAGATGGCAAGTTGAGTTCAGGCGAAGTGCCTGAACGACTACGAGCTTTTTTCGGGAGAGCTGATCAAAATGAGGATGGATTTGCAACACGTGAAGAGCTGCTTGCCGCGGCATCGCGCGCGATGCGCACGAATGGAAAGAATGCACCGCCTATGCAGCGTGAGGCAGGTCAACGAGGGCGGCAGCGTGATTCCGAGCAGTTTTTTGCCCGTATGTTTGAACAGCGAGATGCTGATAAAGATGGCAAACTGAGTGCCGACGAAATGCCAGAGCAAATGGCAGGACGGCTGCAGCAGATTGATACTGATGCCGATGGCTTTGTTTCGCGAAAAGAGATGGAGGCAATGGTGTCCCGATTCGGGAGTCGTGGAGGTGGGCAGAAAAATCGGGCAGGAGGAAAATCCAGTTATGGTGCCGATGGTTCCAGTGGTGGACGCCCAGGTGGCGAAGTGCCACGCCGCCCCGAGGCCGAGTGAGAGCTTGTTGTGATCAACGACTCTCGGGTTTTTATTCAGATGCGTGCGAATTTCAACACGCATGGATTTAGTGCGTGAGCACAGCAGTCATGTCCCCATCAGGACAAGTTGCCAATGATGAAGGCTGTTGGCAAGTTATTGACAAACTACTCGCCCAACGGTTCGCTGAGGCTTGCGTTTGTCGATTCACTGATGCTTTGCGGCAGTGTGTTGAATGCGCCTTCGCTGCGGATCGGGATAGGCCGGCTGGATACTGTTGATGAAGAGTCGGCTGCTTGTGGAGCAGCACCTTGCTTCTCAGACGCAGGGAATGTTGCATTCTTCGGTTTCAGAGTTTCTGGTGGCAGCACTTCAGGAATCTGCTCGGTTTGCTCGCCAGCTTTTCCCGATTCACCTTTGTCGGGGCTAAGGTCGATTACTCTGGTCGGGGAACGATCAGTCTGGGTTTCACTTTCAGACTCGCTGTTGCGTGAATCATTGCCGCCAAATTCCGGTGTTTCGGGGCCGCGGTCAAGGTTGGGATTGAGTGTCACTTCGAGTTGTTCAGACGCCCAGTCCCGCCAATCCGAACGGGTCTCAATCAGAATCAGATCTTGCAGTTGCGCGATCACATCCGGGCCACTCTCGCCTAGTCTACGTTTCAAACGGACGAGATTGCCCAGGAAGTGTGGCTCAGTAGGATCAATTTCAACGGCTTGGCTGTACAGTTCAAGTGCTTGGGATTTCCGCCCTGCTGTCTCAAGTGCCAGTCCCAGATTGTAGTAAACCGCGGGATCTGACGGCATCAATTCCATCGCGCGTTCAAATGACAGAACGGATTGATAAAGCTTGCCATCGTCAAATTGCAGTAGTCCAAGGTTGTTGTGAGCTGGGCCATACTCGGGATCAGCGTCGATCGCTGACAGCAGCTTTTCCAGTGCGTAGTCTCGTTTACCGTTCTCCAATGCGTTGACGCCAGCCAAGGTCAATCGTTGAGCCTTGACAGGATTTCGGCTTGACTCAATTCGGATGAGTGAACCTTCGTGGTCATTGAATGTCGCGCAACCAACCGTTCCCACCAGCAGCAATGCGGTGGCGAATGCTGAACAGGGGATGCATCTTGCCCTCATCCGTGAATTGCCCGAAGAATGTGACGACGGAAAGCCGTTGCTTCTGGATTGTTCCCACCTGAATTTGAATCGCGACGGGTGGGAGGTGTAATTACCTGGCACTTTTCGGGGAAAAGATCATTTGGGTCAATACCAAAGTCGCCTTCCATGATTCAGCACGGCTTCCTTGAGATCCATTTCGCGGCTCAGTGAGCGTTAAATCTCGTACCAAGGTCCCTGTCTCTTCATCCCTCAGGTTTTCGCAGAATGCGACGATTTGGGACAAGCTTGCCGGAGCGAGATCAATTGTCGTGGCTCGAAGTTCAAAATCTGAGCGATCGATGCGTTGAGGGGCAATGGGTTCCTCACGCAGTAAACTCGATTCAGGTAATCCGGCAGCCGTTCTTGCCTCAGCAATGCGATTGGTAATCTCAGCGGGCGACTCAAGCCGCAGAGCGGCGACTTTGGGAATCGTCTTCAAGCGATTGATATCATTTAACATCGCTTGAATCTCGCCCAAATCATGCACTGATTGCTCCAAGCGTTTCTGCTTTGCTTTCGTTTCCATGAAGCCAATTGCCGCATAAATACCCATGACCACAAGGGCGATGGAAATCAATCGGCGTTGGCGTGTGGCATTCACTCTTGTCATCTCGAGGCGAACTCCCGTGCATGGTTGTGGTGTCGCGAGTTGTCGGGATCGCTATTCCAATCAGACGCCTTCGGTGTATGAAGTGATTGTGGCCTCTCTTGGTTTTCGACAGGATTCGATTGTGTCTGTGGTGACCTGTTGGTGCCTGCTGAATCTCTCTCTTGCCACTGGGCTTGAATTATGGAATCGAAAGTTTTTGCGTCTTTTTGAGTGGTTACCGGTGGTGAAACATCGAACCCGGCTTGCGACAGTGCTTCAGCGATAGCACCAGCATCAACGGTGCGTTGAACCTGAAACGTAAGATCCAGCTTTCCGTTTCGGATATCAATCGAATTGATTCGAACACGAATGTTTGTCGGAAGTGAAGCAAGCAGCGCGCCCATGACTTCTGCTGCTGAGCCAGGTGCTTCGATCTGCTTGGACGCATTTCTTGACCCCATGATTCGAGAGTGTTCACTGCGAACTCGGCGTAACAGAGAAGAAGGGACACGTGTGTCAGGGAATGATTTTTTGAAGGCAGTCGCTTGGGCTCCCAATGTGTCTGATATTCGCTCTTCGATTCTTGTCGAACGCCACCAACTGCCAGCGATGATCAAGCAGAGCAAGGTGGCAACAGCAAAACCCAACCACGACAGTTGCCGGCTGATGGGACGCAGTGGATCTTCGGATGCAAGTTTATCGCGTCGCAGGTTGAAGTGGATGGAAGTGGGTTTGCAGATGGCAGCGTTGGCACCATGGATTTGGTGAGTTAGCAACGCAGTTGATTCATGCTTTGCCGTTCCTGCATTCTCACGAACCAATGCGATTTGGGATTCTGTGCCGCCAACGACAAGTATCTCATCGGATTCCGGGATTTCCAGAAACTTGTGCCGCTTCAGACTTGCTGCATCAAGCTTCGAATACTTCCATGACAGAATCCGATCATCGTCAAGCGTGATCATGTCTGCGTGACCAGCATGGCATAGAATGATATTACTAATGCCTGACAGCGAGTTGTTTTCATGAATGGAAGTGACAGCCAGTGCAACACTCGGAATGATGTTGGTGACCGGAATGCCTTCGGTCTCCAATTTGTCTGCAAGTGGTTTCCAGTCGTTCACTTCAACCGCAACAGCCGACACTGACTTTCTGGTTGACGACGGCTCGTTTTTCGCTGGTAAGGGCAGCGTTGCAAAGTCGGCCGACATTGACTCCGCGTCGATGGGAAGATGATTTTCGAGTTCGTATATCAGCGTGGTTCGGTCACGGATATCAAAGTCGGGCTCAAGATCAAGCAGTGAGAAAAAACAGGAGTTGGATGCAGGAGCAATGATGCAGCCTGCGTTCGCACCTTTTGAGTTTGCGAGCAGTTCATTGACGGTCGCAACAAGTGTGTCAATCCCGGATGTCTTCGCAAGCGAACGGGTTTCATTGGCAAAGACAATGCACCACTCATCTTCACCTTCGACAATGAGGCAGCCACGAGCGCTCATTTTAAACTCCGCTTTCGATTGTTGTTGCGATTCCCGCCCGGACCTTTGTTCTTCTTCTGTTTGCGTTG
This sequence comes from Planctomycetaceae bacterium, assembly GCA_002862205.1. Taxonomy (GTDB): domain Bacteria; phylum Planctomycetota; class Planctomycetia; order Pirellulales; family Pirellulaceae; genus Rubripirellula. The sequence goes on from PKCN01000400.1 coordinate 13,831, forward strand.
AAGCATCAAGACTGTCGATTTGCCGCGGTAGGTGAGCGTTACCTGTTCGGATTTGATGCTCGCGATTGCAACTCCGTCGGGATCGACTTGCAGGATGTCACCGACTCCTTTGACATCAAATTGACCGTTGGCATCAGCGATAATGGCGAGGCTGTTATTGGACTCGATGATCGTTCCCACTAAAGTCAAGTTGAGTTTGGGCTCGGGCTTGGGGCGTGGAACTGCGGGAGCAACAGGTTTTGTTGAAACGGGCGGTGCTGGTTCAGGATCGTACAGGGGTGCACGCAGTTGCCGCTGTGTCATTGCCGCAGTGATTTTCAAATCAGTTTTCTCGGTAGTGTTTGAGTCTGTCGTTGGACCGGATTGCACTTCGGGTAGGACGGGCTTGGATTCGCTGATGGCTGAAACTGACCAGTAAATGACAGCAGCAGAAAATACCAGCAAGCAGGCTGTTGCAAACGTCAGGTACTGTCGTTGTCGTTGCAGTTCCATTTGGGAATTGGACTCGCTAGAGAGAAAAACGTTGTTTCTGTGCGACGCCGTCTGCATCACGTTTCATCACGGTGAATGTTCGGAGCGACGGACCGGTCTTTGATTGAGCATCAATCCAGATCGAAAAGTTTGTGCTGGTTTCAGACAAAATCGCCTGCAGTTGACGTTGTTCCTGCTGGTTGGAAACTTCACTTTGTAGCAGTATCGGGAGCGTTGCTGTGGGGTTGTCCCGGTATCGTTGCAGAATTCGTCGAGCTCTTCCATCCTGAACCACAACGCTGGTCAATGCGAGAATCGCGTTGTCGGATGCTCGGCGGAGGTTGAGTTGTCCGCTCCCCCAGCAGGTCAGGTTTGTCGTCATTGCTTGCAGTGCCGCCTGATCGCTCGTTGTTCTATTCACCGTAGCCAAGTCAAAAACCTCTCCCCAACTGCGAAATGCATCAGGTAAATCCTGTTCGATTTCCTGATCCACGTCATCGTTGATGGATGCCCGTCTTTTTTCACGGGCAATTTGCCCAGGTCTGACTGCAGGATTCAGGCGAGTCGCAAATTGTGCATTGGAACCAGCAATCTGGTTAATTCCTTCTTCTGTTTTCTTTTGACCTGCGTAATGGTAGAGCGTGTTCAGTGGCAGTTTGGCATCTTCGTCTGCAAGCAACAGATCAAAGGTCACTTCGCCGAGGGCGAACTTCATTCGGATCACTGGTGGCGGTGGCGTCTTGGCAGGCGAGAGATTGGCTTGTTCTTCGCGCTGCTCAAAAATTCGATCAGCATTTGTCAGGAATACTTTTTGCAGCGTCACTGTTCCCCAGCGTTGTTGCAGCATTCGTTCTTCATCCGCAGCCCGTAGCCCCATTTTCAGGCTTTGGCGTGCAAGCATGCTGAGGCAAGTGATGACGAGAATCGAAACTGCGATGACTGTCATCAGGACGTAGCCGGATGCTGGTCTGCGTTGGGGCAGACGACATCGCTTCGATGAACCTATGTGCGAGCCATATGGTCGCCGGCGTTCAGCTTTCATGGTGATGGATCACCTCTTTCCAAATGATCGTGCCATCATCATTGCGGATGGTCACTCGAAAAGACTCTGGGATTTCTGGTAGTCCCCCAGTCTCAGCCAGTGGCAATGTGTCTTCGTCACGTTCGGTGAAAGCCAATGGGTCGATTGATAGGGCACCAAAGCCGATCCACAGTGGTTCCCATTTGTTACCATCAATCGTTCTGGCCAACAGACGCTTGCCGTTCACTTTGCGAAGAGCATATTGGACACGCCCTGCACGCAGTGAAATGGCGCGGCCTGAAGGTTCGCGGGATAGAAAACCATGGAGCGTTACTCCATTGGCGTCGACTTGCATGCCCCTCGCATTTATAAAGTCCATTCGTAATTGTCTGGTCAATGCAGCAGGGGAAGATTGCCGCGATTCGTCACGCTGCAGTTGTTGTGTCTGCTTCAGGGTCGACCAGACGATTCCAAGAATGGCTGTCATCATCATTGACGTGAGAAGGGCCGAAACGACCAGCTCAATCAGAGTAAATCCGGTGTGCTGTTGGCGGTGCCTCATGGCTCAAGTGCCTTCACCACACGCGTTGATGCAAGCAGGTTCAGTTGGGAGTCAGCCTGCCGCTGAATGATCTGCAACTGAATGATAAGCACTGGGATTTGGGCGAGCGTTGTTTCCGCAGTTACGCGTGTTCGCCAAGTCCAATTTGGATGTTCAGGGATCGTTCCTGTTGCAAACGGCGGAATTCCGCTACGACTTGCTGACATGCGGTTGAGTAAGTCATCTGAAATTTGCAATGCGGCAATTTTGGATCGAGCTTGCCGGATCTGTTTTTGATGGGCCGAGAATGCCAGTAAGGATGCTACGACAACGGTTGCCATCAGGGTTAAGCCAACGACCACCTCGATGAGGGTAAAAGCACGACTGTGGTGAGAGTGCAATGATTTATGGTCCGAGGATTTAAGGTCCGCGGATTCAGCGTCCGAGGATTTAGAGTGCGAGGATTTAGAGTGCGAGAATCTCATTAACCTCTTCCGATTGGTTGGTTTGGATGATTTGGCCGCTTGCACCCAGAACGATGATCCATCTGCTTTGGGATCCCCTGATCAGTTTGATTGCGTAGCTTGGTGAGATGCCGTAGCGGTTGTATCTGATGTCAAAATTGCTGGTTGCAACTGTCTGCTGGCGAAATTTCGTCTCACCGATACTGACTCCTTTTGGCAATTTGAATGAGCGAATTGACGACTTTGGTGACATACTGACTCGCAGTAGGTTGGCCAGTCTGGCAACCGAAGTGTTGACAGGTTGTCGTTGATGACTCGCTTGTCTTCTTGCAAGGGCGTCGGCGCGTCCGATGATCTCGGTTGCCTGTGTTAATTGGTAATCACCGACTCTGCCGGCGAGAGAAGTGATCGCAATGGTGGACAGTATGCCAAGGATGACGAAGACGATGACAAGTTCCAGCAGCGTGAATCCTTGCCTCAATTTACCTTGGGCCATCTTCGCCACCCAGCGATTCACTGGTGTAATCACGATTTTCACCCTCGCCACCCTCTCGGCCGTCTGCTCCCAGGCAGATCACCTCGTAGGGTTCAGAAGATCCGGGACTCACATATTCGTAAGCGTTTTTCCACGGGTCCAGCGGTGACTTGTTGAGGAATCCATCGGGCCATGAATCCGTCGCAACTAACAGAACATCAATGCCTTCGTCGGTTGTCGGATAGCGGCTTTGGTCCGCATAAAACGTCTCGACCGCTTTGACGATATTCGCAATTTCTGCCTTGGCAGCGTTTTGCTTGGACGAAATCAGATAGCCTCGGGTTCGGACTGCGACCAGTCCTGCAAGCATCCCCAGAATTACCATTACCACGATCAATTCCACCAGCGAGAAACCGCGGGGCTGATGTGTGCTTGATTTAGACGCTGGTTTACATGACATTTCCCGCCTCCAGAATAGGAAGGATCGTTGCTAATAATAGGAAGCCGACCGCAGCGGCCAGGATCAGGATTAATGCGGGTTCCAGCAATGCTGTGAGCCGGGCAGAGGCAGTCGCCACCTGTTCATCATAGTCATCTGCCAGCTGGAAAAGCATCTCATCCAGTTTACCAGACTCCTGCCCGACCGAGAAAACCCGTACTGCCAGAGGTGGAAATGCTCCACTTTCCGCCAGGGCATCGGAAACATCTTCTCCGGCCGCGATACGTTCGCCAAATTGCTTCAGGGCACCCTTGAATACGCGATTGGATGTTGAGCGTTCTGCCAGTTCCACCGCTTTGGTCAATTCGATGCCACTTCGGGACAGGGTGGCAATGATCATGGCAATTCGTGAGACACCCTGCTTGACGGCGATCGGACCCAAAATTGGTGTCTTTAGCAGTTTTTGGTGCCAGTAGAGTTGTCCCCGTTCTGTGCGGCTGGTCGAAACGAGGGTGAAAAGTGTCAGCACCAACAGGCAGGCAAGTAACCAACCATAGTTCAGAAGGAGGTTGCTGAGTTGCTTCGCGACCTGAGTTGGCCAAGGCAGGACTTCGATTGTCTCCTCGAGATTCTCCAACAGTGGGGGCAGGACTGATGTCATGAGAAACACAGCAGCAGCAGTGCCAAAACAAACCAGAAACATGGGATAGACCAAGGCTGTGGTCACAGAATTGCGTAGCGTGAGTTGCTTGCGTTTGAATTGTGCCAGTTGCTGGAGAACAGTGTCCAGCGTGCCTGAGTTTTCACCGACTTCTACCATGTGTACAGAGGCGGCATCAAATAGCTTCGGTTGTCCGGCAAGAGCGTCAGCGAGCGACGAACCTGATGCAACTTGATCGCGAACATTGAGCATTGCCACACGAAACGAGCCGCGATTTTGATCAGCAATGGTGTCCAACGCATCGAGGATAGGGATGCCTGCATGAAGCATCATTGCCAGTTCATGGACTGCAGTTGCCCACTGAACACGAAATGAGTGGAACGACAGAGGCAACAAAGTTTTTTTGCTGGTTGTGTCCGTGCTGGCTTCACCAATCTTTTTTACACGCACGCCCTCCCCACGCAATTGATCACGAGCTTGACGGGGGGTGTCCGCAGAGACGGTTCCGCGAATAATCGTGGAGTCCGGTCTGACGCCTGTGTAATGAAATACTGCCATCTGAAAAGGATAACGTCGTGATCGATTGATTCGAGTGTTGTATTCAGTCTATTAAAGTGTTGTTACTCGCATGACCTCATCAAGAGTGGTGACACCCTGATGCACTTTCAGTAAACCGTCTGTGGCAAGCAAGTGCATTCCTGCTTGCATTCCTGACTCGCGAATCTGGGATGCATTGCCTCGCGACTGCACAAGTTCCCGGCAGTTATCATTCATGACCAGTAGTTCGAATAGTCCGACACGACCGCGGAAACCAGTGCCTCGACACAATTCGCAACCCACTGGAGCGAAAGCACCGGGGAGCTCAGAAAGTATGATACCCTGTTCTTTCAGCAGTGATGATGGTGGTGCAGCAAGTGATGCTGTGCTCGCTGGTGCAGGTTGTTTGCATGTCTTGCACAGTCGGCGTACCAGCCGTTGTGCAAGTGATGCAACTAGCGAACTGCTTACCAGATAGGGTTCAATGCCGAGGTCCAGGAGTCGGGTGACGGCGCTTGCGGCATCATTGGTGTGCAGGGTACTGAAAACGAGATGCCCTGTAAGCGATGCCTGAATGGCCATCACGGCTGTTTCTCCATCACGAATCTCACCCACCATGATAATGTCAGGGTCCTGACGCAAAACGCTACGCATGCCTGAGGCAAACGTCATTCCCTTCTTTTCGTTGATTTGGGTTTGGCTGATCCCATCCAGCTGGTATTCGATAGGGTCTTCGAGGGTCAGTACATTCAGATCAACCGAGTCAATTTCCTGCAATGCACCATACAGTGTCGTGCTTTTTCCACTGCCCGTAGGGCCGGTGACAAGAATCATCCCGTGATCACGCTTGATCAATTCGCGAAACGTCTGCAGGTAGTGGGGTGGCATCCCCAGTTCACCAAGTGTGTAGAGCCGGGCACTCTTGTCAAGCAATCTGATTACGATTCGTTCATTGTGGCTGGTGGGCAACGAAGCAATTCGCAAATCAACATTGCGGTCACCCAGTTGAACCGTAGCACGTCCATCCTGGGGCAAACGCTTCTCCGCGATGTTCATGCGTCCCAGCACCTTGACTCGAGTCAGGACTTCCTCTTGCACGGATTTTGGTATTTCGAAACTGTCAAAAAGAACACCGTCGATTCGTTGCCGGACAACGACTCTATCTTCATAGGGTTGGATGTGTACATCAGATGCACCTGCTTTGACTGCATCAAACAGCAGGTGGTTGACGAGTTGAATGATTGGCGCGCGTCCTTCTGTATCTAACAGGTCCTCTCGACCGGCCATGGCACTGACTTCACGTAACAGGGTTTCCTGATCCATGGTGTCGATGACTTGCTGCGCTTGACTGGAACGGTCAGCGTAAGCAGCATTGATTGCTTTGAGGATTGCATCTTTGGTTGACAGGAAGGGGGCGGCGTCTGCCTTGCACGCCCGGCCGATGATGTCAACGTGGTCATATCCGTTGTGATCACAGACTGCAACAAGGATGCCTGATTCATGCTCGAATCCCAACACCAGATGTGTTCTGGCATAAGCGATCCCAAATCGCTTCAGGAAAGCAGTCGATGGACGCAAATCAGAAAGCTCGTGCTGAGCCGAGCCTCCCAACACTTCGGCGAGACGGGTGTTCTGAATCCGAGCGTGATCAGTCACAGGGCTATCGACAGACTGAATTTCTGACGCTTGCCTGCTCGCAGAACTATGTGTGGTGGACGCCTTGTTCGAAGCTGATGCTTGAGGGTCATCGGTAGTACGAGCGATTGGGTCTTCTGGCACACTCAATCCCGCAGTGTGCTTTCCACTGGTCCCATCTCCTGCAGCGGTTCCGCCATCGGGTACCGTCCGCTGTACGGAAGGGCTCGGTGTTGAGTTGGCGGATTCTCGCATGGGATCAACATGGGGCGGCTGACGGGATCATTGGCAGGAATCTCCATATCCCTGATGTCGTTATCAGATAAGTATTGCAGATCCCGGAACTGGGAGTCGCGAAGAATTTTGGGTCTGATGAACAGGAAAAACGAGGTGCACTTGTCCTCAGAGGACGTTTTGCTCGTCAATTCACGTAGCACGGGGATTTTTTCGATCCATGGTACACCAGAAAAGGACTCCGACGCAGAACCTCGTTTGAGGCCTCCCACGACTACTGTTTTCCCATCAGGAATGGTAACCACGCTTCCGACTCGATCAATCTTTCTTTGCGGGGGCAGGAGTCCGGGGTTGTCGCCGCCCGTGGAAATCTGTTCACCTTCAAAGGAGCTGAACTCGACATCGAATTCGAGTTGCAGGTGGTCATCTTCGTTGATGTGCGGGGTGACGGTGATGATCGTCCCAGCTTGTTGATTTCCACCCAGACTTTGTGAACCCACGGTGTTGATGACATTCACGCTGTTGAATGGAAAGCTCTCGACGCTCTCTAGTGTGCCCGTCTGATTGTCATTGACGAGAATTTTAGGGGATGCCAGCACACGGCCGCGGTTGTGACTGGACAGGGCGCTGACGATCACATCAGCAACTTCAGGATCAAGCAAAACTCCATTGAAACCCGCAAAACCTTTCGGGGTAAGCATCCCTGTCGATGCGTCGACTTCACTGAGCCCGAAAGAATTGAATTTGAACAGCTTTGTGTCTCCGGTCCGGTCCCCCATGGAAACTTCGACGCCAAGCGAAAAGTTCCCGCTGGTGTTGACGGCAACGATCTCCGCTTCGATCATCACTTGTGGACGTCGCTGATCCAGTGAACGGATCAGTTTTGCGTACAAGCTTTGAACGTTCGATGGTGCATAAACAATCAAACTGTTGGTTGCGACATCCGCAGAAACTCGTGCGCCACCAGGCAGTGTTGCCACTTGTCCCCCACCGAATCCCGCCGTTTCAACCGAACTGAACTCCATTCCACCTCCGCCGATCAGCGGTCGCAATGCTGCATTCTCGTTTTGTAATGCTGTGGTGGGAAAGTTGTCTGTGTTGCCGTCGTTAAAAGGCATGCGAATATCTCGACCACCGGTTTGGCCCCGGTACACGGGAAACGCTCCACCAAATGCTGATTGCCGATTGCCACCCATGCCAAATGCTGGAGCCAGGCCTGTGAAGCCATTGCCTGCCGAGGTAATGGTTGTATCGAATCCACTCGCCTGTGAGACTTGGCCACTGCCGGCGGCCTGTTGCAAGGCGAGCAACGAATACAGCACCTCAACGGCCTTAGCATTCTTCAATTTGTAAAATTGGATCGGGCTCTCGTTTGAAGCGACGGGTTGATCCAATTCACGAATCAGTACCTCGACTTGTTGCTGAATTTCAGGGGATGCCCGCACAATCAGCAAATTGCCGTCAGGGTCGAGGGTGGTTTCAATGGCATTTTCACCGTCATCCGGGCTGACCAGACCGAGAACCAGTTTTTGGACTCGATTGGCTGCTATGCTTCGCAAACGGTAAACGCGGGTCTGAAATCCCATCCCTGTGTCAAGTTGCTTTAGTAATTGCAGCACGCGTGCGACCTCGCTCGATTCGCCAGCGACCACGACACGACGGTCAGAACTGTCATTGAAGAGCTTTACATTCTTGGGGCTCTTGTTCTCAGCTGATTTGAGGATCAAGGCCTCTGCCTGTTGAATCAAAGCACCCGGCGTGCGGTGCTTCGCTTCATAAAAGTCAATCGTTGCCTGTCCCACAGGAGCATCAATCAGTTTCAATAGCTCCACAATCGTTTTCACGTTTTGGGCATAGTCCGTCACGATAATCAGACGGTTTTCAGGCAATACCAGAAAGTTTGCTCCCTTGGAAAGAAACGGCCGCAGTGACTGAGCCATATTTGTAATGTTGGCGTTCTTGATCGGAATCACTTGCGTCACCGGAGCGGCAGGTCCGTCTTTGGCAAGGACCTCGGTGGAATCGCCAGCGGTGGCATACGGAACCATGTCCGCAAAATCGACAATCCGCTTCCAGCCAGCCACGTCGGACTCCACAATGGCGAGATTCTCACCTTTCAATAAGCTGCCAAGCAAAGCAGGCAACGCACTCTTGGGTAGTTTGGCGGGTGTATAGATTGTGACTTGCCGATTGGCGAGATCGGCGCTGTAAAGAAAACGCTCATCCATTTGCTTCGATACCGCCTCGACCAGACGTGGAAGGCTCACGGTACCGGTCAAATTCAGTTCTACCAGCGATTCATTATTGTTCTGACTGCTCGCAATTTGCGGTTGAATCAGGAACAGGGTCAACGCAAAAAATGACATCGCCAAGTGGAAACGCAGGGGGCGTCGGTTATGTTGGCATAAGTAAAGCAACGGATGCTTCCATGATCATCAGTGAAGCAATGTCTTGGCTGGCAATTGGCCATGAAAACACTGCTTGCGGAAGTGAGGCTGGTTCTTTGGTTGTGAATGTTGGCACGCGGCTGTACACCTGACTCGCCGGGGACGCTATGGAGGACGCTATGAAAAGCAGCCTGCGGGCGTCAACGTTGCTTTCGTGTTATGCCAGCTTCTCGCCAATCATCTCCAGTTTCACGCAATTCAAATGATTTCGTTTCACTTGTATCTCTACGGTGCTGGCAAAGGACCGTTGCAAACCAGTTTTGAAGCGGTCGAGGAACGACTCCACCAGTTGGAATCGCTGTATTTCGAGCCTGATGGGTCCTTTGTTCTGAGCCGCGAATCGGGCAGCGAGCAAGTGTTTGGGATGCTCTACGACGCGGCAGGGCAGCTCCAGTACTGTGATCTACGTGGTCATTGTGGGATTACCACTTGGAAAGCGATTCGAACCGCGATTCTGGGGGATGACGTCGCTGATCACGAGGTCTTATTACTCCCTGACCAGGAATTGCAAGATTTGCAAAGCTTTGAAAGCTGTCTCATAAAGAGCGGATGAAGCATTTCCGGGTGAACCGCTGAAAAAGTCTTTTTGAAAAATAATGCGGCCTAAACACCGGTTTCGACGCGTACATTATAGAATCGGTCGTGTCGATTCTGCCGATTGGCACGCTGCTTGCTCTGTAAGAGCCTTTAGCAAAGCCAATGTGGCCGATTAGCAAGATGCCCTACTAAAGGGCGAGTAATTTTCAGGAGGAATCCTCAAATGTTGACCTTAACGAACCAAAACAACGTCTCGGAACGAGCCTCAGTGACTCAAAATGAGACACTGCCCTCGGATGCTGAAATTTCACGCCGTGTGATGCGTATCAGGTCCGGCTGGAGTGTTGGTGAGCGAGTTCGCCGACGCCGCGAGGCAGAGGAACGATTCGCAGATCTGATGGATAAACTTGTCGGTGATACCGCTGCCTAGAATCTGAGTCTGGCGAGCGAAAGACTGGTGGTCTCGACCTATGGCAGGTGTTCTCGCTTCGCCTCAAGTCGATCATGCATCCAAGCTTTCGCCGCCATTGGGGTCTGCGTTGAGCGATTCGCCGGCCACACTTTGGCGATACCGACAGGCTTCGATGAAAGATTCCAGTAAGACGAACGCCGCAATTGCATCGACGCGTTGTTTTTTCTTCGCTCTGGTGAAATTTCCGCCGATCCGACGGTTTGCGTCCGCCGTGGTGAAACGTTCATCGAACATCCGCACGGGTAGCTGAGTCTCCTCTGCTAGCCACTTCGCGAATTCTCTCGATTCCTTGCTTTTTTCGCTCTCCCCCCCATCGCAGTGGATAGGAAGGCCAACGACGATTCCCACAATCCTCTCCGATTTGACCAGTGAGCGGAAGTAATCACCATCTTCTCGCCAGTTGGCGGCTGGATGGACCTCCAGTGGGCTCGCCAGAATCCGGTCCGGATCGCAAACAGCAATTCCAATCCGCACCGTTCCGTAATCAAACGCAGCAATCCGGCCGGTGATTGGGAACTGATCATCTGCTTGATTTGGGGTCGCGGAACTCATGCACGATTCCTGATGAGGTCTCAGATGTCAAAGTTTCGAGACCTTAACCAGCTTGTCGTTACTTCACAAGTCTTCCCTCTACCAGCAAGTTGTTTTTAGGTTCACTGTCTGTCTTGTCTCGCGGGTTGATTGGAGTTGTCAGAATGGTTGGCAAGACCACAACCCTGGTTGATGGTTCAACGCATCAGGCATCGAAAACGAGGTCGCCAGTTCCGCGTCGCATCATGACGGACCCTCAGTTTGCCAATCAGTCATCGTCGTTGGATCGCCGCGCACGCAATTTTGGAGTGATTTGTGTGAGTGGATTTGAAAGGTCGACTCCCATTTCGCGGGCAAGTTGACGGCACAAGGCGATGGGACTTCCCCCTTCATTTAGTTCCGTTTCTTCAATGCGGTTCTTGACGTGGATGCGATCCAGCGAATCGGGTAGCAGTTCATAAGCCTGCAAATACCAATACACGGCTCTATCTCGACATGGCTGCCGATATGTCATCGACTTGGCACGCTGACCCAAATCCCACCACAGGTCGGCAAGAGCCGTCTGTGCTTGGGGGTCAGAATCAGATCCGCGTTGCAGATCTTCGCGAGCCATTTCACGAAGTGCTTCGTTGTCGCCTTCCTGCAGAAGAGGCAAGCCGGTATCCCAGTCCCCTTTCGTAAAACAAAGAAACATCCCAAACGCTGCTGCCGCTTCTGGATTGTCCGGGTTTTTTCGATAGGTATCCAGATCCGACAAAGCCTCTTGGAATTTTTTCTCGGCAGCGGTCAGCGAAGCCTTCAATTGGTTCATCAGGTGAGGAAGTCGTTCCTCATTGTTCTTACTCGTAAATTGATACGCGATTCCAATTGTTTTTGCTGCTTGGGAAAAATCATTTTCCATGATTCCCAACTGCGTGACCAACAGAGCCCGCTGCGAAAGCCGCTTGTTTTGTTTCGTCGTTGAATCACGCGTGCGCCTGCCCGCTGAAATCTGCTGTAGCCAGTTGATGTTTTCCTGATATGGGTCAACATCGAACCGGGCAACACGTTGATCGATTGCAGTAATCAACAAGTCGACATCGACCGCTTCAAGAGCAAGTCGCATTGCTGCTGTCTGCAGGACATAGGAACCGGTTGGGTCCAAGGTGGACTTCGCTGCATCGGCTAGCATCATTCGCGCGAGTTTGCTCTTGTCAGATTTTTCCTTGGCAAGACGCAGTTTGTCGGAATAGATTTTTTTGAGTTTCTCTTGCGCTTCGGCGATATCTGATGCATTGGGGACAGCCTGTCTCACCGTCGTTTCATCCGAGCGTGAACTTGAGTCACGGATGTTTTTTGTTGCGGGTGTTGGGTCGGTCTGCGACTTGGTCACTGTGTTAATGATTTCGCCGATGTCACGGTGGATGTCACCAGCCCGCAGTGCTTCGCCTTTTTCATGCGTTGTGGCTTGATAAATTTTTTCGTTGTTCAAGGTTTTTGATAGCAGCACCGGGAGTCCGTTTGCCCACGCCGCCAAAGTGCCATTTTCCCGAAGATCGCCAATTGCTGCGGCAAGCTCATCGCTGTTGTTTGCGTTCAAATCCGCTGGCTTCGTCCATGGCACTGCCTGGTCATCGTTGGCCTCGAATAGCATGAGCGTATTGCCCATGCCATCTTCAACCGTTTTTTCCCGTGGAACGCGATTTTCGCCAAAGATAAAGTACTTGCCTGTGGGTAGCAGGTAATTTGTATTGGTATCGAAACGCTCAGGTGAAACGTAGGCATCAGGAATGTACTTGAGGAGTGATTTATTCGACTCGACATTCCATGGTTTTGAAAAATCGAACTGTTTGTGCAAGTCTTCGTGGCCGAGGTAAGGCAGCAAGGCAACGCGCCAAGAGAGTGTTGGTAGATTGCTCGAATTGATGGCGTATGAACGTGGTAGCCTCTTCGTGTCCGCGAAGTGTTGTTGCAGTGCGGTTGCCAACGTTTCGATGTTTCGTTGTGCTATCTTGTTCCGTTCCGTTGCATCAAGTTTGGCAGCAGGTTGTCGCGTTTCAATGGGACTGATCGAGAAAGTCGATTCTTGCTCCGAGGCTGCTGGCGGTTTGGATGTCGATTCCTCTGGTGGTGACACTGGGGCCTGATCTAGCTGGGAGCCCACAGTGGAAGCAATGCTGGCGGATGGCGCTGCAGTCTGCTCAGCCGAGTTTTGAGAGGGCTGCTTTTGCTCCGTGCTGGTTTTCTCGGCTTGTGCCTTGTCTGCTGGATCTGGGGTGCGGCGGCGTTGAGCCGCTCGCATCAGCATCTCTTCCTGACTTGGACCGCAGCCAGGCAAGCAGCTGCAAACGAACAAAAAAGTCAGGATCGTTAAGTGCCAAGAACGCAAGTTCAAATAATCGATGATTGTAATTTTCACGACGTTGTCTCCTGTGCCACCACAAGACGCATCCATTGATGTGTCAGACTGCCACCGCCCATGCACCATGTTGATGTGATGTTGATTTGCTCGTTGCGATTGAGCATGTCTCTCAATGCTGTTTCAAGCCTGGCGCGAACTTCCAGAAAATTTTGTTCCACCATTGAATACTGCTTGGCAGGGTCTGAAAGTTCCGCAGGGTTGCGTTTGAGCTCTTCTGCCTTTTCATGGGTTACCTTCGCGTGTCGGGCGATGAGCGAATTTGCTGTTTCGCTTCCTTTCTCAATAGTCCAGTGCCAATGTGATCGGTTCGAGACCACCAGCAGAGTTGTGGATGACGCACCACAGTCAATGAACGCAATCGAGTTTTCCTTTTCATCGATTGTGTCAGAGTCGCTCGTTTCGGCTTCGCGTAATTCAGCGAACTCGAAGGATGCAAAGTTCAACAACGCCAGTGAATCGCATTGCAAGCCAATCACATCAATTCCTGCGGTAGAAAACATTTCAGTGTATTCGTTGAGGTATTGTTTTCTCGCGATTGATAGTGTTACCGGCTTGCCTTTCAGATTTGCTGGATCTGCTTCTCCAATCCATTGAACGACTTCAATTTCAGTTCTTGGCAACGGCACTTTTTGAGCTAATTCCTTGTCAAGTACCTGCTGGGTCAGTTTTTCCTTGAGTGTTGGTATCGCAACGAAATGTGTCACGGTTTGGCTGGCTGGGAACCCAGCCCACACGCTGTTTTCGCTTGTGTCTTTTTCCTCGGCGAATTTCATCAGGCTGGGGAGCAGTAAGGTGGTTGCGGCACTCTTTTCCGCCGATTTGCGGCAGGTCGGTGTTGGCAGAGTTTCGAAGAAAGTATCGGCGATCGTGACTCTGCCATCGTGCTCCTCCAGTAAGACTGCTTTGATGGTTGCTGAACCAATATCAAGTCCCCAGCAACGGGCTGTTTTCTTTCGGCGGGAGCCAAGGAGCTTCTTTTTTTTGGTAGCGAAATCACCTTTGATCCGTCCTCGCCCGAGTCCTTGAAGAGCAAGGCCGATGGCGACATTGAACTGACCAGGATTGGTTCTGAGCGATTCGTGTTTTCCCAGGTCATCCGTTTGCGGCAGTCCCAGCAGTGAAAATTCTCCCCCAAGCCAGCTTTTGTTCGACGATTTCCAACGTGGCAGCGGGCATCGATTGGAGAGTTGATAAGACTTGATGCGTGATGCCATTTCCCTGACATCTGTTTCTGCGGTTTGAGATTTTGAGGCCGATTTTGCGTAGTCCAGAGCGATGCGGCCAAGCATCCCAGTCGCGAAGGGTTCCTGTTGCACTTGTTCAGCGCACCAATGAGCCTTATTGGCCCGAAGGCTCAGTTGCTCTACCTCCTCCGTTGAGGCAATGGTTGGAATGGCGCTGAGTGATTCAATCGCGGAGTTGAAGTTACCTTTCGTGGCATTACGTTTGGCATTCTGTATCAATTTCTCCGCCACTTTGTGAGCGAGTTCCTTGTATTTCAATTCACTGGGATAGTTGGCGACCAATTGGTCGAGAAGGACTCCAACCCGAGGCCAGTTTTTTTCAGCGATTCCCGTTCGAAGTTCGCTCTGAAGGACCTGATTTTCCCTTACTTTCCTTTGAGCCCGTTGAAGAATGGATTCAACCTCAGTGTCCCGGAATGTCTTGGGCACATTTTCCAGCAGGTTGACAACGGTTGGGTTGTCATCCTTTTCCGCTGCTTTTTTTGCCTCCTCGATTTTCCGCAATGCATCTTCTGTGACGCGGTCACGTAAGGCTAGGATTTTGCTTACTGCCTGCTCTGCCTGATCGGACACTGACCGAAAACGGTAGTCATTCAACTTGCGGACGCTTTCTAGTAACGCAATCGCATGTTCGTACTCATGCAGTTTTGTTTGCTTGACCGCCTCAGCAAGTTTCTTTTCGTATCGTTCATGAAGTTGCTGGTTGGATTCCTCCAGGTTGCAACCGCATTTACCACAGAATTTTTGGGAGAGCGATACGATCGTTCCACACCTGATGCAGGGTTCGGAAAGATGGTGGCCACAACCCTCGCAAAACTTTGCCTCAGACGAGTTTTCCGTTTTGCAGTTGTCACACGTATAGGTTGTTGCCTGCGTTGTTTCTTGTGGTGCGTTCATGGTGGGATGCGCTGGTTGTTGGTGGCGTACTTGGTGTGTTATTTGCGTAACTCTACAACTGCACCATGGATTGGAAACCAGTTTGAGAAGTGCTGCTTGTCCGCAGGGTCTCCGACTTGCACGTAACCGTGTTTTTCAGGCATGTTGAAAATTGTCGTCGGACTGCCCTTGGGAATCTCGAGATTGAGGCGGTAGTTGCCAGGCGTTTTCAAGGGCGTCAAAGTTGCCTTGATTGTTTTTGGCTCGATGTCAAGGACTTCGATTTGCCGTGATGTATCGCCATTTGTTCGTACCACCAAATTGAAATGGTGTGATTTTTTATTCGTCAGAGTTCCTATGTCGAGTCCCTCCTGGAAATGGATGTCCCGGCTATAAAAACTGACAGGTGCACGTGTTTTTCCGGCATAGGCAATGGTTCGCTCAAGCGTTTTTGTTCCGTCCTCGGAACGAATTTGGATTTCCAGATTGCCGGAAAAACGACCATGCTTGAGGGGAGTTGTGAGAACGTTGATTTCAATCGCGAATGCTGATTCTTTGTCAGCTAATCTTGGATCACTTGGGTCAACAGGTTCGGTGTACCATGTGAATCCTTCCGCGGCACATTCTATTTTCTCGACCTCGAATTTGTTCCAGATCTGACTGCAGACAACGAAACGAGTACGAGTGGTTTCGGCAAAATCTGTTTGTCGAAAGGTGATCGTTTCGGGGGTCAGCAGTTCGCCCTTGATTTCTCCTTTAACCTTGAGTTCGATTTGGGGCGAGGTGGGGTCATTGGTCAACAGAAAGGCTGACTGCTCATAGGTATCCACTTTGTAGCCCGCATTCCATGTCAGTTCGACGGTGGTTTGTTCGCCTGGTTGAAGCAGACTTGAGCCCAGTTTGCCTGCTGTGCATTTGCAGGTTGTGGTTCCCATTTTCAGAGCCAAGGGAGCAGCTCCCTTGTTGTGAATTGCAAATTGGTGGGATGCGGTCCCATGGGGGTCAATCATGCCAAAGTCGTAGGTCGTTGTTGGCAGGAAAGCGATTGCTTCGTCGAGTTTATCGGCGTTCTCAAGCAGGTACTCCCGCTCTTTTATGTCGGCAACCTTGCTTTCATATTCCGCACGCAGCACATCAGGAACCCCGTAGGGTTTGTACTGTACGCTGAGAGAGACACCGGAAGCCACGGTGATCATGACCGCCAGGCCGCCAATGATTCCAAGCGTACGTTTTGTGGAGGGACTCATGTTGATGTGTTTTTTGCGATGAGTTGGTTGTAAGTGAAATGCCCTTGCAGTGTTGGAACTGCAAGGGCTTTCGACGTTGGCGGGAAGACCGCCAAACTCCATTGGCCTATCCGTGTGGGCGGTCGATCACTCGAACGCACCTTTGAAGTAAGCGTCGTCGATGAAGATGCCACCAAAGAATTGGTCACTTGCCATTTCCTGGCGGTCGTCAGCGTAGCCAACACCACTGATTTCGCCATCAGTCAGACCGTCAGCAATGTCGAAGCCGGGGTTCAGGAAACCATCGCTGTTGAGGTCCTGAAATGACTTGACGCTTCCATCTGCCATCAAGATGTTGCACGATCCCTTGTGGATTGCGTACCAGTCACGTGTGTCCTGAAGGTAAACACCGTTTCCACTGCCAGGGCCAGTGGGTGCAGCACAGGATGCCGTGGTTGGCTGTGCTCGCTCGCAAGCGATCTGGAGCATCAAGTTCGCTCCGTTTCCAATCAGGTTGATTTCCTTGTTCGAGGAAGCCGTGTCAACGTAGGCAGGACCATCATTGAAGGCTTCGGTGAGCAGGGAACCAGCTGCGATGTATTCCACAGAGTCATCGGTGCCCTTGGCCCAGTTGCCTGCAGGACCGTGTCCAATGGTTAGTGACAGGATTGCCTCGTCGATGTCACCAGGAGCTGCACAGCCAATCATGCCGATGTTGCTGCTGGAAAGTCGTGACTTGGACATGGTAGGCTCTCGCAGTGGTCCGGTGGTTCCACTGAGTCCTTTGAAGCCACCGGCCGCTGCAGTGAGCAGGGAGATTGGAGTGGTCGAGTCATCGAAAGTCGTGCGAACCATTCCTCGGACCAAGTGCCAGCTGGCTGCATAGTTCGTGTTGTAGCCATTGGTCACGAAGTGCCTCGATACCAACTCGGCTCGTTGAGCCGTATCGACGTCAGTGTTGCCGAATGTACCTGAAGTACCAGTGCCGGCGACTCCTGCCCAGGTTGCGTCACCGCAGACACCTGTGGTGAGACGTGCGGCTGGGGCACCATCTTTGGCATCAGTTGTGTCTTTGCCCAGCAGGTCATTGAGCTTTTCTGAGCCACGCAACGGATTGCTTGGATCAAGCGACTCGTTCATGTTGCCATTGCCGCTGTTGACAATGTCAGCAACCCAGCCGTAGGTATCCATGCACCCATCACGACGAAAGTCAGATGCACCTGAGCAGTAAGCTCCACTGGGACTGGAAGTGCTGTAACGGATCAACCCGACACCAATGTTCTTGAGGTTAGCTTGGCATTGAGCTGAGCGTGCGGCCTCGCGGGCCGAAGTGATTGCAGGCAACAGGAGTGCAGCCAGAAGGGCGATGATCGAAATGACCACCAAGAGTTCAATCAGGGTGAAACCTGAGTTTCGCGAACGCGACATTGAGTTTCCTTTTTTTGCTCTGGACTGAATGCTCATTCAAGTCCAGAATAGAAATGTGAATGTGAAGGAGTGATGTGGTGTTCCGTGAAGATTTTCCTTGATCGTTGCTGCGATCAAAGTTGACAGGAGCATCACTCACCTCTTCCTGATATCTAATATGTTTTGTCTCTCAAAACACGGCACCTTGGCTACTGACCGGAAAATGCACGTGTCTACCCATTCAATTGCTTGAATGGTCCTCCGGTTGCAACGCAACCGCAGCTTGACGCGTTTGTTTTGACGCGTGGCCTAAGCTTTATCGAATGCGAATTTGGTTAGGTCACCGAGTCTCCTTGTAAAATCGGGGCGTGCAAGATTCGGTAGAGTCTCGCAACGAGAACGGAGAATAGATCATCATCAGTTCTGATTTCCCTTGGAAAGAAGAGAATAGAAGCTGGCGAGTTGCAGGGCTTCTGCTTCGACCTCAGATGAAGTCCAGTATCTCGATGAATTGCTGGCCCCGATGTCGAAACCGTTATTGATAAATCCGTCGTTGTTGATGTCGGTTAGCACTTGCACGGAGCCGTCAGCCATCAGGACGTTGACCGTACCCTGATGATGCGCTTGCATGCCCCGGTAATCTTGCCGGGTGTCAAAGCTCCATGTCTTCAGCCAACCCGCAGCGCCGGCCTTCGGTGTTCCGCTGAAAACGGGCGTCTGCAGGAAGCGTGCTGATTTGTCGACATTACGAACGCCATCACCACTTTCATCTACGAGAAGCCGATTACGAATCGGGGCTCCAACAATGGGAAGTGAGTAAAACGAACCAGAGGTTAAATCGCCCACTGCAGTGCTGAGCTGCCCCGTTGCCGAAGCATCGCAAAGCAGCGGTACGGTATGTGCGGCCGCCTGCCCACTGTCCAGCAGTCGGGTCGTCAATGGTCCGATGGTCAGGTTGCGACCCTTGGGATCCGTACTTGAGCAGGCAAGGTTGTTTTTGGCCGGGTTGCCGTCAGTGCCGAGCCGATAGCCGGACCGGACAAAGAACCATGTGGCTGCGTAGTTGGTGTTAAAACCATTTTCCAGCATCTTTTTCGAGATCACTTCGGCTCTCGCTGTCGAGCCGGGGGGAAGATTGGCCTCGTAGATCGTGCGGGAGATGTTTTTCACCGTTTGTCCCATCTCGTCGGTGTAACTGGCTGTTCCCAACCGATCCACGCACTCAGTCGCCGCGAAGCTGGCTGTCGGGGCTGACAGCATTTGCTGATACGCCTTGGATGTTGTATTGGTACTGCTCGGGCACAGCATTTCACTGGCGATCGTCTTTCTCGAGACGACATCCGATACCCAGCCAATCTCCGTTGGAATGCCGTCACGTTCCAGATCAAATGCACCTGAACAGAAACTTCCGTCTGGCATCGTGGTTGTGCGAGCGATGAAGGCCACACCGAAATTCTTCAAGTTGTTTTGGCATTCAACGCCACGAGCCGCTTCGCGAGCCCTTGAAATTGCCGGCAGCAGTAATGCAGCGAGTGTGCCGATAATCGAAATGACGACGAGCATCTCAATGAGCGTGAAAGCGTTGCGCCTCGCAGAGGCAAGGTGAACACGCAATGTCGTTTCCTTCGCGTTGCTGCTGGCTTGGCTGCTGTGAGGTAATTTCATCGTTGGTCGTCATGAAGAATCAAGGTGCGAGTGGAGGAAAACGTTCGATTCCTGACGCTTCAGGAGTGCAGCCTGTAAAATACAAATTGCAACCCAAACGTTTCTTCCTGAGTGCGAATAATTGACAAGCTTCAACCCCTTTGCAACCTGCATTGAGACACCTCGCAAACTCTTCATCATTCCTACTCATTTGTGATTTGGCAGGCTGGTGTAGCGGGGATAGCTTTGGTGGGTTGTATCCGCCCGAAATGGTGCATTTTTGGTGCAGCAGACATCTGTTGGCCTCGCTTTGGTAGAGTGGTGGCTGTGATCCGCTTCACGAATTCTTAATTTGTGTTTTTGTGCACTCAGACCTGATTTCTTCACGTGACCAGCAAAATCTCACAAGAGCATCCATTGTCTCGCCATCAGATTGAGTCAATGCAATTGCAACGACTCAATGAATTGATTCGGGAGGTTCAGGATCGCCCTTTTTATCGTGAACGCCAACTCTGTGATCGCTATCCCCTTGAATCGCTCGATGATCTGGCTTCGTTGCCTTTGTTGACGAAGGAGCAAGTGCTTGGAGAGGCTGCCGGCCATCCTGCACGAATCTTCGATTTGTCGCGAACTGCTTACACACGACTGCACCAAACGAGTGGAACCAAGGGGTTTCCGATGACGGTGCTGGACACGCCGTCAGACTGGGACTGGTGGTTGTCTTGCTGGGATTACGTCCTTGACGCCGCGGAAGTTGAGCGGAGCGATGTGGCGATGATGGCGTTTTCCTTCGGACCCTTCATTGGATTCTGGACAGCCAATGATGCGCTGGTTCGTCGTGGAACAACCGTGGTGCCCGGTGGGGGGATGACCAGCCAGCAGCGGATTCAGATGATTTTTGACCACCGATGCACCGTGCTGTGTTGCACGCCTACCTACGCACTGCACTTGGGTGCAGTCGCTGACAAGCACGGCGTCGACCTGGCCAAGTCGGACATCCGCCGGATCATCGTGGCAGGCGAACCGGGGGGATCGACGTCAACTGTTCGTGCTCGGTTGGAAGCAATCTGGGGAGCCAGTGTGGTAGACCATACAGGAGCCAGTGAAATAGGGGCGTGGGGGTTTGGTAACCCGACTGGGACTGGAATACACGTCATCGAAAACGAATTTATCGCGGAACTGCGGCGTTTTGATGTCGAGAGCCCAGAAGGCGTTGAGGTGGACGATGGTGAGCAAGCTGAGTTGGTATTGACGAGCCTTGGCAGGTTTGGCGGGCCAGTGATTCGCTATCGGACGGGTGATGTTGTTCGTGGATATCGGGAGCATGATCAGGCCTGTCGTTTTCTGTTTTTGGAGGGGGGAGTGCTCGGCCGAGTTGACGATATGATGGTGATTCGTGGAGTCAACGTGTTCCCCAGCAGCATTGAGTCCATGGTCCGGGAAATTACACCACTGGCAGAATTCAGGATGATTGCGACTCGCGTTGACGAAATGGATCAGCTGGCTATCGAGCTGGAAGCGGATGAGCGAGATGCGGCCAGACTTTCCGACTTGATACGCGACCGATTGGCGATGCGAGTGAGTGTTGAGGCAGTCGGTGCGGGAAAATTGCCGCGATTTGAAGCCAAAGCGAAACGACTAGTCGATCGCCGTAGAATGTAAGTGCATGCGGTAGCAACGTTGTTACCTCTTGTTCCGTGAATCTTCATGAAAGAACGCAACTCCGAAATGTCAGAGCCCGTTTTTAAAGAACCCAAGTTGAGCTTGCCCGATGGTGTTGTGCCGGTGGGGCTGGGGCGTGATGGGAATGCTGCGATTACCATCAGTTGGAGCGATGGCGTCGAAACAAAATGGACCGCTGAGCAGCTGCGCAAACATTGCCCATGTGCAACATGCCGGGAAAAAAGACGGGGCAAACAAAACAAATTGGTCGCCAGTGAGGATAAGCTCGCTGTGCTGCCGGTGTTGACTGCTGCTGAGGCACAGCCTCTTGCAATCGTTGGGATGAAGCCTGTTGGATCCTACGCCTACAATATTCGCTTCAGCGACGGGCATTCGTCCGGGATCTACCCCATGGAATTGCTGAGAACATCAAGTTGATGCTTCATGGCTATCCAAAGTCCAATCTTGCCCTTGAAGTTCGCCCGGTGTTTTGGCGATCGCGAATCAGACTTTGATCAACTTGCTGACACGTCCTCCACGAACCCATTCAGTGACGAAAATATTACCATCTGCATCAAAACATGCATCATGTGGATGAACGAATTTTCCGGGGATCCATTTTTTGGGACTGGTCCGCATCGCTTCTTTCTTGTCGAGGACTCGGTTACGCCACGCTTCATCATCGCCGAGTTGGGCTAGCGTTTTGTTGTCAGGCCCCAGAATCGTAATCCGCGCATGTAAGTCTGGCACGAGTAACAGATCACCTTGGCTGTCGATGTCAGCGGGAAACAGAAAACCATTCTGGGTGCGGAGGTGGTTGCCGTTCATGTCGAACCATTGAAGTCTTGAATTGGCACGGTCAGCAACGACGAGTTTCGGAGTCCCGTCCCTTGCATCAAGCCATTGTCCATGAGGTGTGCGGAACTGTCCGTTTTGTTGCCCCGGTCCGCCAATTGCTTTTATGAAGTTGTCCTTTGCGTCGTACTGGTAAAGGTAGGCGCTGCCGTAACCGTCGCCGAGATAATAACCCCCGTCAGGGCGGAAACTGATATTGGTGGGACGGAACCCAAGTTTCTTGCCCGCGAATCCAGCGTGCTCGAAAATCTGATCTCGATCGCGTGTCCATACAAGTTCACCTGTGAGTGACATCTTGGCGAAAGACTTTTTCGCGTACGAGGCAGAAAGGTAAATGAACTCTTCGTTTCCTTCGCTTCGAATGTCGATGCCATGGCCACTGGCTGCAGACGAGTCACCTTTTTTGACGCTATGGAATCCAGCAAGACTTTTGACGAATTTTCCCTCAGGGTCAAACACGTAAACAGAGTCGGGTGTGCCTGTGTGCGTGATATAGACATATCCCCGACTGTCAACGCAGACACCATGCGATGCATTGCCGTAATCGTGGGTCGAAGGCAGATTGTGTCGCCCCCAGTGATGAATGACCCGGTAGGTGTGTTCTCCTGACCCAATGACGGGCTCTTGGCTACCCGACTTGTCATCGGCGTTGAGGATCAAAGGGGCTGCCATGGTCGAAAGTGCAGCGGTCGCCCGTGTGGTGCTGGACAGGAAGTGTCGGCGGCTTGTTGAATGGCGGCTTGTTGAATGATTGGGCACAGTGTTTGCCTGCGGGGATAGAGAGCGGTTGATTGTGGGGATTGGATCGAAATGCTTGATCAGGATTGCCGGGGGGGTGTGCTGATGACCGAGTTTCGGTTTCTAACCGACAAATGTTGATCGAGGGCGTGTTGATCGAGGGCGTGTTCATCGAGTTGGAACGTGGTTGATCGTCCAGTAGAGTTCTTCTGCGAAATCAGTTCCGTCCGCTGCTTTGATGCGGATCTTGAGTTGAACTTGGTCAGCAGGAATCATATCTCGGATGTTCAGTTTTACACTTCTTGCGTCCGATCCTAATGTCACGGATTCAATTTTGATGCGTTCGCTGCCACGTTTGTCGGTCAGGGGCGAATAACGATCTGAACCATAACTGCTTCGCCAGTGATAATTCCAATGCTCGGCCTCGTATGACCCGACATCGGTGACGCTGTTTGGTTCAAGAGGGAAGTTGAATTTTATCAGCAATCCATCTTTCTCAACCTTGCAGTCGGTGACCATGTGCCATGGCTTTCCGGTGTAACGCACGCGTTGCAACCCGCCGTCCAGTAAACCGGCGCGGCCCCCGCCGTTCCAGCCTTGCAACCCCGTTGCATAGACCTGCCCATCCATGGGGTTGACTCGAGCACGCATGATTCCAGTACGAAAATCAAACGGCAGTTTGGCAATCGCGGCCTGGGTGTGACCCTCGATATCCTGAATCATCATGTAGGACATCCAGCCCTTGCCAAAACTGGTGTGCAGCAGGTGCCCGGATAAGGGGCCCCAGCGATCGTCGTCGACCCAAAGTTGACCGCCGGATGAGTTGTCGAAATCCTGCGGCATCCAGACGAGCGGAGGATCAAACGAAGACGGGGGTACCACCTTCTTGACGTCAATCGTTCCGCCGCCCGGTTCCCACATACCGGGAATGGAATACGTTTGCACCCAGCCATAAAATCCGTCGGGTTTGAGCAGGCTCACTTTGGATGCGGGGGTCCATTGACCCTGATTGTCGCTCGCTGTGGGGCGCCCGTCTGGAAGCATTCCCATTCCATTGGGTGTGCGGAAGCCTGTGCAAAAAACTTCCCGGTGTTTTCCGTCAGGTGATATTTTGATCACAGCACCAGGCAGTTTAGAGTCTGCGCCGTGGCCACTTTTGCTGTAGTAGAAGTTGCCTTCTGCGTCTGTTTGAAGATCAAAGTTGAAAGCATGGAAGTTGACAGAAACATCCATGTCCGGACTGAAACTTTCATGGAAGTCTGCTTCTCCATCCTGATTGAGATCATGTAACTTGATGATCCGGTCCTTGCAGGTGACAAAGACCTGGTTGTCCACGACCTTCACGCCGAAAGGTTCATATAAGCCCGCGGCAAACCGTTTCCAGCGAATGTCGGTTAGTTCATTGTCGATCCCGGAGACAATCCAGATGTCCCCGCCGTAAGTCGATAATGCCATGCGACCATCAGAAAAGAAGTCGAGTGCCGATGTCCGAAACCAGGTGTTCCACGGATTCGATTCCGGTAGTGTCAGCGTATCCAATGCGTAACCGTATGGCTGCAGACCTGGATAGCCCACTGTGTGCAGAACTTGTGGCCACCGCGCGGGCCCACCGGAAATCATGCCAGCGGGAATGACCGCATGTGGTTGATTGTTGGATCGCAAGGATGAAAGCCATCTCACTAGTTCTGGTTTCTTTTTGCCCTGTGACCGATGGATCGTGATGTTGCGTGTCTTGTGGTCCTCTGGTAATCGAAGACAAAGGCGTTGCTTTTCATCAATATCCCACTTCAAACCAGCAGCATCGCCCATTACCACCGCTGCCGTATAGCGAATTACCCGGCCTTGGTCATGCTGATAGCTGATCACGAAGCAGTTTTCCGCTGTGCTGCTCGACACGGTCGGAGCGTCTGGTTTCAAGCCATCGCTCAGCTTATGGATGGTGTTGCGTGTCTTGACTTGCGTGGCTGGATCAGCCGGGTTTTGCGCCTCGGCAACTGACAGAACCAAAGGGACACCACCCATGATCTGCATCGTGTGGGCCAGCCCTTTCTCAGATCGAGTTGGGACTTCCAGGATTTCTCTGCCATCAATCGAATAACTCAGCACAACCCGCTCAGCATGGTTGTAATGCCCCTTGTAGTCCATCCAGCGAGTTGGCATCGGTCCTCGAGGTAGTAGTTGGTCTCGGGGGTAATCGAGTGATCCATCGTGTCCCCATGCCCAGCCAGACCAGGCTTCAATCGTTTTTCCCGCTGGGGTGACTGTGCCTTCTCCGCGATCCCGCGTGTGTTGGGTTTGGGTAAGGTTGAGTCCACCGGGCCACACGCCCGCTTGATCCATCGAATGCAGGTCATAGGAAATCGTGGTGCCGCCGAGATCCACGTTCAAGACACTGCTACGCTCACGTCCCAATTGTGATGCCAGAGTATTGCCGTAATCACGCCGGATTTCAGGCTGTTCCGAGCCATTGCGTGTCCCCTCGGGCAGGTTTTCCAAGTACTCCTTGTCGACTTTGAAATAGTCGGGGTTGGAGGGTTTCATGAATTGTTCGCGAATGTAATGCACGACCTGATAACGCTCTTTGGGAGTCAGGTGGCGCATTGCAGCCATGAGGCCCTTGCCGTTGGACAGTGTCATGAACATCTGGAAGGGATCAGAGCCATAACGCATCTTGTCGGTACCAAAAGCACGCGCGGTGGGAAGCGAAGGTGTGTTGCCGTCGTTGCCGTGGCAATTGAAACAATAGCCATGGTAGATGCCCTTACCCGTTTCATAGTCGCGACTGCGCAGTTTGCCGATGATGCCGGCATGGTCAAGATCAACCGTGTCATCCTTGAATTGGAGTTGGTCGGGGCGTGGCATCAACTCCCCGGCCCGAGTAGCGCCTCCCTCTGCAAGTTCGATCAGATAACGTGTGAGATCAAGAAAGTCACGGAGGTTGCCGATGGTTGCGACCAAGCCGTCAGGCATCATTGATTGCGTGTTCGTCTTGATTGCTTCAATGTCGTCTTTGGCGATCACACGAGTTCGATCCAAGTCGTTCGCAGAGCGTACGCTGATCGTGTCCTCGTTCTCGCTGGTGACAAGAGCGACAATGACTTCACCATTTGTTGTCAGGATTGATTTTGTTTCATAGCCTTTGTGGATGACTTTCGAGGGATTCAGCAGCGATTCGATCAAATGTGTATCAGAGACCTTTCTGATTGCTGTCAGGTCAGGACCCAGGGGTGGAGCGTGCTTGCTTGCCGCTGCATTGCGTGCTGTGTGGCAGTGAACGCAGGATGCGGCTGATGTGTAAAAAACCAACGCGCCCCGTTTCGCATCACCACGTTGTCTCGCTTGAGCAGCCAGATCCTCGTAGGACGTCATTTTCAGTTGTGTCACGAAAGGCATCGGTGATCGGACTGTTTCAGACAATGCCTCGAACTCGGCTACACAGACTGACAGGCAGGCGATGAAGACGATTTTTGTGTTCAACAGGAGATGCATGAGGAGGGCAAACAATCGAGGGGAAACAAAGAAGGGGAAACAAAGAAGGCGAAACAAAGAAGGGGAAATACAAAGAAGGGGAAATACAAGGAGGAGCAGGAGGTAAATGAGCGTGAAGAACTAGAGTTTACACCTAACGGACCTACCTTGGCTGATCTTTGGGATGACTGACATCCAAGGGCATGAGTCAGCGATCGCTTGATGGGGGCGAGCATTTTTTGCGATAGGTTCTTGCCGCGGTTTTGATTTTTATTTGGTCAGCGATCAATCCAGAAAGGTGTTTTCCGATCGGGGTCATATTGAAACTTTGGCAGTTTGCGTGGTTTTCTGGGCAAGGGTCCGGAAGCCTCGATCACAGCAAACTGGATCAAGCGTTGAAATTGAGTGATGTCAGCCACAGGCTCGGCGCGACTTGTTTTTCATGCCTGGGCTTTCCGCGGGTTGGGTGGCGGCTGTGCTTCCCGGCCTTCCCTAAAAAGTTGATTTTAACGTGAGCGTTCTGGTCGTCGGGGAGAGATGCTGACCCCCCTGTGGAGCTATCTGGGGTCTGTGTTTTTGAGAAAAAGAGGTTATTCCCAGATAAAAAACTTGGACCGCTACGGTGAACCGCTAGTCTATGACGCCAATGAATCGCAGTCGTGAAGGATGCGTTTATGCGGTTCTTCTCTTCTCTCATCATGTTCAAAGAACGCTATTCAACCTCCAACCTTCGTTCAGAAGGAACACGGGACTAAACATGCGGCAAACATCCAAAACCAGAGAACGATTGAACCGGCGGGTGGCCACAAGACGGCGACTGTTCGAATTATTGGAGTCGCGCCGGCTTTTGGCAGCCGATGGTGCTTTTGATTGGATGAGTCCGGGGCATTGGCATTCTGGATGGGAGATGAGCTATGCAGAGTTTGTTCATCATTCGCCACAGGGTCCGATGGCTGAGAATGCCTATGACGACTATTTGAATGACCTTGGCGGTAACAGCTGTGGTGATGGCGACGGAGACGATCCGCCTCACGGACCTGGTTGCGCTTGTGGTCCATGCACTGCGTCTCAGGGTTCGACCTTGTTTGTTGAACGTCCTGAGCAGGCCTTTGATTTTATTGTGGGGGGTGGAGGTTCATCGGGGGATTCTGCGTCTGCCGCGTTAGCAGACACGTTTTTGTTACACAGCCTTCCGGCCGCCAATCATACGATTTATCTCGATTTTGATGGGCATGTAACCGAGGGGACGACATGGAATTCGCAGAGTGGGTATTCAAGCATTGTTTCTCCCGCTTACGACCCGGGAGGTAATGGCGCAAGTTTTACGGACGCCGAACTGGCTCAGATTCAGGGGATTTGGAAACGCGTTGCGGAAGATTTTGCACCCTTTGAAATCAACGTTACAACGGAAGATCCCGGCGCCGCGGCGCTGAGTAAGACGGGAGGGTCAGACGCCCAGTGGGGATCACGCGTGGTCGTGACTGAGGATTGGGACAATTGCGGATGCGGTGGATTCGCCTACCTGACCAGTTTCAACGACTCGGTCGATGAGCCTGTTTTTGTTTTCACGACGAGTGCGACTGGTGTCTCTGCTGCTACCACCCATGAAGTTGGTCACGCTCTCGGTCTCAGTCACGACGGCACGACTGCAGGTGCTGAGTATTACAACGGACATGGATCGGGCGATGTCGGCTGGGGCCCGATCATGGGGAGTGGTTATTACAAGAACATGACCACTTGGGATACTGGACAATATTATCAGGCGAACAATGGTCAAGATGATTGGCAAATCATCACCAACAATAATGGGTTCGGCTTTCGTCAAGATGATCACGGAGGAAGCGGTTCGAATTTCAGTTCGTTGGTGATTGAAGGCACCAATAGCAGCGATTCGAGCCTTTCAGATGTAAGTGGTTTTGGCGTCATTTCACAGGCAAACGATCAGGACTGGTTTGAGTTCAAGACGGGTTCCGGGGCGATCAATCTCACGGTTGATTCCTATGTGCAGGAAACTTTTGTCAGTAATGGTGTTGGTTTCACTCGATCCATTGAGCCATCGCCGGAGGGTGATCAGGGTTCAAATCTGGATGTTTTGGCAACCATCTACGACAGTAATCTGAACGTCGTTGCTACAAGCAACCCAGCGACCGGTTTGAGTGCCTCGTTCAATAATCTTTCGTTGACTGAGGGAACCTATTACATCGCGGTCGACGGGACTGGTTATGGCAACTGGGCTGCCAACCCACCAACCGGGTTTGATCAATCTGTCAGTCGTGGTCAGTATCTGATTGCTGGTACCGTCGTCTCGGTCGATCAGACACTCAATGCTGGGAATGATTTTGCAACCACCCAAGTCGATACTCCCGTCGATATCAATGTGTTGGAAAATGACTCCGATCCACAAAACGGATCATTCAGCATCACTTCGATGACTGACCCCAGTAATGGTCAGACGAGCGAGGTCAATGGTGTGGTCACCTACACGCCGAATGCAGGTTTTGTTGGCACGGATACTTTCACGTACACGATTACTGACGATCAAGCTGAAACCGCAACCGCAACCGTGACGGTTACCGTCGTGCCGCCATCGCCACCAGTACTGTTTGTTGACGATGATCAAGGACAGACGTTTGAACGCTTTTACACGGCTGCCTTGGATGCAAATACGACTGCTTACGATACCTGGCAGGTGTCCTCCCAAGGGTTGCCTGTTGCTGCTGATCTTGCCCCTTACGACGTCGTGGTTTGGAATACAGGTTTTGATTACTCGGCGGCTGAGGCAGGGTTGTCGACAAATGAGCAAGTGGCATTGTCAAGCTATCTCGACGGTGGAGGAGGTTTGTTCCTCGTCGGACAGGATATTCTCTACAACGGCGTCAGTTCCACTTTTCAAACCGATTACCTCAAACTTGCCACTTTCACCAGCGATGTGCGCAATCTGAGTCAGTATGTCGGGGTCAGCGGGAGTTCCATCAGTGATGGCATGAATTTGAGTTTCAGTCTGCCTTCAGACTTTAATGCTGATTGGAGTGATTCTCTGTCACCCACCGCCGCGGGCGAGGGCGTGTTCTACCGGAATTCGGTGAATACCGCCGCCGAGCCTTTCAATACGATTGCTTACGGTGGCGAAGATTTCCGGGTTGTCTTCATGGCGTCGCCCTTTGAGGGAATCAGTACCACGGCAGGGAATCCGAATAATCAGGCCTTCGTCATGCAGAAGGTTGTTGATTTCCTGATGCCACCAACAGCGCCTGCAGGCGATGTGATTGTTACAGAACCGACTCCTTCGGCAGTGACGACAGAGGCGGGTGGCAGTGTTTCATTCACCGTGGCTCTGACCCAAGAGCCTGTTGCCGATGTGAGTTTTGATGTTTCATCGAGTAACGTCAACGAGGGGACGGTTGATGTGAGTCAGCTGACCTTCACTTCTGGCAATTACAGCGTTCCCCAAACTGTCACTGTGACCGGAGTCGATGACTCGGTTGTGGATGGTAGTGTGAGTTACACGGTTGTGCTTGGGACCGCGAGTACCACCGATAGCAATTACGTTGGTTTGAATCCTGACGACGTGAACTTGACCAACGTAGACGATGATGATCCCGTTTTGATCTTGACGTTGAGCGGGACGGAGGTAGCCGAAACCGGAACTCTCTCAGCAACCGTCACCCGCAATACCACGACGGGTTCGCCACTGATAGTCAACTTGGCCAGTAGCGATGCAGGGGAAGCGGTCGTTCCGGAAACCGTGACGATTGCCGCTGGTGCGACTTCAGCTGAATTCACGATCACGGGAGTTGATGATTCGGTTGTCGATGGTGATCAACCAGCGACGGTCAGTGTCGATCTTTCAGGTTATCAAGGCGATTCGGCAGGCATTATCGTCACAGATTCAAATCAGCCAGCGTTGAGCTTGTCGCTTGCTGAGGCGTCCATTAGCGAATTTGGCGGTAGTACGATTGGTACCGTGACGCGAAATGGAGCGGGACCAGAACTTGCGGTGCAAGTCTTCAGTAGCGACGAGAGTGAAGCCATCGTAGGGAGTGTGACGATTGCGGCAGGTGCCACGACTGGTGATTTTACCATCTTGGCAGTCGATGATTTCATCGTTGATGGAGACCAGACCTCGACGATATCCGTAGGAGCTGCGGGTTACGTTGGTGCCAGTGAGGTGCTGACTGTGACAGACAATGAGGTCGCCCGCCTGTCGGTGACGATTGCGACAACGGATGTTGCAGAAGGCTCTACAACCACAGCAGTGGTGACACGTAACACGGGAACCTCGGGCGAATTGCTGGTGACACTCTCAAGTAGCGATTTCGGCGAAGCGAGTGTCCCTGCGACGGTGACGATTGCTGATGGGCAGGACAATGTTGAGTTCGCCATCTCCGGTGTTGAAGATGGGATCGTTGATGGTGACCAAACGGCCACGATCACTGCAAGTGTTGCCGGTTATGTCCCGGGAAATGAAGTCGTGACGGTTGTGGACACGGATGGACCCACCTTGGCTCTGACCTTCTCTGCATCCTCGGTTTCCGAAGCTGGGGGCGTGATCACTGCGACTCTCAGCCGTAACACGTCGTCGTCCGCATCACTCGAAGTGGCGGTTTCCAACGATGACCCGACCGCTGCCAGTGTGCCAGCAGCGGTGACCATTCCCGCCGGGCAGTCGAGTGTCACCTTTGAAGTTACAGGTGTGGATGACGATCTGGTTGATGGTGACCAAACGGCGGTCATCACTGCCAGTGCTGGTGGTTTCGTTGCTGGTTCGGCATCGGTGCTTGTCGTTGATGATGACATCGCAACGCTTTCGTTGAATATCGATATCGATTCCATCAGTGAGGCAGACGGAAGTACCACCGCAATCCTGTCCCGAAATACACCAACGGACGATCCTCTCGTTGTCCAATTGCAAAGTAGTGACGAATCTGAGGCAACTGTGCCCGCGAGTGTGACGATTCCTGCGGGGGGCACGAGTGTCACCGTCGAGATCAGCATCATTGATGATCAGGAATATGACGGCACGCAGAATGTTGTTGTAACAGCCACCGTGGATGGATTTGTCGCAGGTGTCGATTCCTTCGATGTGACAGACGACGATCCGCCACCACCAGATCCACTGATTTTGTTCGTCGACGATGACCAGGGGGCTGCCTATGAACGTTTTTATACAGCTGCCTTGGATGCCAACGCCCTCAATCATGACACTTGGGACGTGAACTCGCAGGGCTTGCCCACCGCATCTGATCTCAGCGACTATCTGGTCGTCGTCTGGAATACCGGCTTCGAGTATTCTGCTGCGGGGTCTGGTCTGGCCACCGCCGAACAGGCCTTGTTGTCAGCTTACCTCGATGGTGGCGGAGGTTTGTTCCTGGTCGGACAGGACATTCTTTACAACGGGGTCAGCTCCGCTTTCCAGTCGGACTACCTGAAACTGTCATCCTTCACCAGTGATGCGCGTAATCTCAGCCAGTATGTCGGCGTCAGTGGCAGTGCCATCAGTGATGGCATGAACCTCAGCTTTAGCCTGCCGTCTGATTTTAGTGCCGACTGGAGTGACGCGTTGGCACCCGCCCCGGCGGCAGAGGGTGTCTTCTATCGCAACTCGGTGAACAACGAGTCGCAGCCCTTCAATACGATTGCCTACGGGGGTGAAGATTTCCGTGTGGTATTCATGGCATCGCCTTTCGAGGGAATCAGCGCGAGTGCCGGCAATCCCAATAACCAGGCTTTCGTGATGGACAAGGTGATCGGTTTCCTCATGCCACCGGCAGTGGCTACAGGGGATGTGATCGTTTCCGAGCCAACGCCGTCCGCGGTGACCACCGAAGCGGGTGGTGCTGTCCAGTTCACGGTTGCCCTGACTGAGGCACCCACCGCAGATGTCAGTTTCAGTGTGTCTTCGAGCAACGTGGATGAAGGTACGGTTGATGTGGGGCAGTTGGTCTTCACACCCAGCGACTGGTCGTCGCCGCAAACAGTCACCGTCACGGGAGTTGATGATTCGGTGGTGGATGGTGACGTCGGTTACTCCATTATCCTCGGTGTTTCCAGTACGACGGATTTCAATTACGCCGGACTGGATCCTGACGATGTTGCTCTTGATAATGCAGATGATGATTCTGCAACCCTGACTTTGGACCTCGGGGATCAAGTGGTTGCCGAGGGTTCGACTCTTGGCGGGGTTGTGTCGAGAAATACTGACACTGGTTTGCCGCTCACGGTGAATCTGGGCAGCAGCGATGTGGGTGAGGCTTCGGTTACCGCGACCGTCACGATCCCAGCGGGTTCGTCATCCGCCCAGTTCCTGATCACTGGAATTGATGATGCTTTTGTGGATGGTGATCAGCAGGTGCTGATCAGCACTGAGTTGTCCGGTTACGCGGGGGCTTCGGGTACCGTGACCGTAGTTGATGCAACCGTTCCTGCCCTCAGTTTGGCCCTCGCTGACGCCGCTATCAGTGAGAACGGAGGTGCGACCACTGGTACTGTCACCCGCAATGGTTCGGGAGATGCTGTCACATTGGTGGTTACCAGTAGCGATCCGTCCGAGGCGCTCGTTGGCAGTCTGACCATTGCCGCCGGTGAGACGACGGGGACTTTTGAAATCACGGCCCAAGACGACGCCGATGTCGACGGAGACCAGGAGGTGGTGATCACAGTCGACGCTGGGGGTTATACAGCTGACAGCGAGGTTCTGACCGTCATTGATGATGAGGCAGCGTTGTTGATCGTTTCGATTGCACCCTCTGATGTGGCTGAAGGAACAGTCGCGACAGGAACCGTTGAACGTAACACTGGAACAGTCGGTGCGTTGGTAGTGACGTTGTCCAGTAGTGATGACGGCGAGGCAAGCGTGCCAACAACGGTAACGATTCAGGATGGTCAGAGCAGTGCGCAGTTCGTGGTCACTGGCGTTGAAGATGGCTTTGTCGATGGAAATCAAACGGTCGATATCACTGGATCTTCTGATGGGTTCAATTCAGGGGTCGGCACTGTCAGTGTGCTTGACGTCGATGTTCCCACTTTGATTGTCGAAATTGTTGCTGACGAAGTTGCCGAGAACGGAGTGGTGACGGCCACCGTCACCCGCAACACCGATACAGGTACTGCCCTGACTGTTGACCTTGCCAGTACAGATAGTCAAGAAGCGTATGTTTCTCCGAATGTCGTGATCCCAACCGGAGCTGCAAGTGCAACCTTTGATGTGTACGGGCAGATTGATGGTATTGTGGATGGCACTCAAACGGTGCTCATCACAGCCAATGCCACCGACTTTGTTCAAGGGAGTGATTCCATTGATGTCACGGACATCGATTTCGAGGAAACAGACCTGTTTTACTTCTCACGCAAGAACAGCGGCAACGTTGACGGTGTCCTGTTCCAAAATGAAGACATTGTCGCTTATGACGGCAACGAATTTCGAGTCTTCTTTGATGGGACGCCGTGGGTGAGTGGGTACACACTGGATGCGTTCTACATTCAGGATAATGGCGATATCCTGATGTCCTACAGTGTTGCTGGCTCAGTTTCAGGGGCTTCTCTTTCCTTTGATGATTCAGACATCGTGAAGTTCTCGCCAAGTACTCAGACCTGGGAAATGTACTTCGATGGAAGTGACGTGGGGCTGACCAGTAATGGTGAAGATGTTGATTCAATCGGTTTTGCACCGGACGGTCGACTCGTGATTTCGACGAGCGGGTCCAGTTCGACAAATGGACTCAGTTCCCGTGATGAAGATATAATTGTGTTCAATCAAAGTTCACTCGGCGCGAATACCGATGGCAGTTTTGAGATGTACTTCGACGGCAGTGACGTGGGATTGTCGACCTCCTCGGGTGAAGATGTGGATGCGATCTCGATCACCCGTGATGGAACGATTTACATGTCAACGGTTGGCAGTTTCAGTGTCACTGGTATCAGTGGCCGCGATGAAGACGTGTTTGTTTTTGAACCCTCAACTCTGGGATCCAGCACCAGCGGCACATTCCGACCAGAGCTTTACTTCGATGGTAGTGCTTACGGTTTTGGAAATGATGTTGGAGGACTGCAGGTAGCAAATCCGCCGGGCAGTGGTTCGGGCAACGTTGCGGCGGCTCCTGGGCCGGGAAGCGGAGTTCCCGATGGTCTGATGGTGCTGATGGATTGGGAGCCTGAGGTGCCAGTTTCTGCCCCTGCTGAGGTTGTGGGACCACTGACCTTTGCTCAGTGGAAATCTCTGGCGAACAGCGAATCTGCACTTGAGACAGTGACTGCCATTAAACAACCAACTTCCAACGATAAGGTATCCGAAGAGGAGACCCTCTTGATGTGTCTGGATGAAGTACTCGCCGAGTGGGGAATTTAATCCCAGCCGCTGTGTTGACCGGTGATGCGACCTACGCGTGGGTTGGGTGAAACTCGCGGCGATAATAGTGCCCGCTCGCTGTTGCTTGAGGTTGCAATCGAACGTTCGTTGAGTGTTTGCGAGTGATCTGACGCGTAACCGCGGTGGCATTGGTCAGAGTAAGTATTGTTCATCTCGGACCGCTGCACTGTCGAGGGACCATTGCATCACATGACAGAGCTTGTTTGCGGTTGCGGAACCGCAGGTGCAGTGTCTTGCCTTGAAATCGCAAGTCCTGTCGGCGCCGCCGAAATGTTCGTTGGCTGTGCCAGTTTCCCCAAAAATCTGTCTGATGCCTGTCCATCACCGCAGAGATTTGGGAAGGGGTTTTTCAACAGCACTGGGTGAGTGCTTCGTCAACGATTCGATCATGTTCCTGCTTGGCTTCGATCAGGAATTCGAGTTGTTCGGTTGTGAGGAACCCCATTTGTTTTGCGAGTTCACCAAACAGTATTTTGCAGTCCTTCTGTTCGTCGCATACGCGAACCACCTGTTCGGTGGTGAGCAGCCCGTTTTGTACCGCTATCTCACCGATGGGTTGAACCCTGAGCCGAATCGACAAAGGTACTTCTTGCTGATTTGATTTGTGGAAAACCATCGCACGCTGCCCCGAAGTTGAAAAGAAGTCTTGCTGAATCAACAGCCCTGCCCGTCTGAAATGTACTTTGCCAATCGGGGCTGGGACGGCATCAACATTGGTTTTTCGAGAAAAACGTTCAGGTTGGGGAAGCCATATGTTTTCGATATTCAACCCTGTAATATTTTCAGCTTTTCGCTCTGCCCAGCAAACGCTGGCGATCCTTGCTTTGCTTGTGTTGTGAACCGTCCGTGTCGTCGTTGAGATGGGACGCTGGTATCGCATGCATTTCCCGAGGTGAATGAACTGACCATTCATGCGGATGCGTCGTTGGTTCAGCAACGTTATCTTGGCAGTGAGGACTTACCTTCAAGTCACATCGATGCACGTGGGTTGTTTGTCTCTTGTGTCAACGCACAGAGCTCAACTTGCATTGGTTTTTCATTCATGTATGCCGAGGCAGAGATGAGTCTACGAGTCAAAAGAATTGGGAACAGAAAGTGAATCGAGATTTATTGCATCCGCGGGATGAAATCATGAAAACGATGGAGCGGATCTATCGGTATCGAATGACCACAACATCGGGCGGTAACTTGTCGATTCGAGATCAGACTGGGAATATCTGGATCACTCCAGCGAGGGTCGATAAGGGGAATTTACAGCGAGGTGATATCGTTTGTGTTCGGTCGGATGGAACGGTTGAGGGAAAACACCCACCCTCTTCCGAGTTTCCGTTTCACCGATCCATCTATGATGTCCGACCTGATGTGAATTCGATCGTGCATGCCCATCCGGTTGCACTTGTCGCTTTCAGTATTTGCCAGCAGATACCCGAGACAAGATTGTTTCATCAGGCGCATGCAGTATGCGGACGCACTGGTTTTGCAGAATATGCATTGCCCGGCAGTGAGGCGTTGGGCAATGTCATCGCTGAACAGTTTCGTGCAGGTTGCGATAGCGTCATTTTGGAAAATCACGGAGTGGTGGTAGGGGGAGATTCCCTGTCCCATGCATTTCAGCGGTTCGAGGCGTTCGAGTTTGCAGCCAAGACAATCATCAAGGCCAAACAATTGGCGGAAGTGCGTTATTTGTCAGAGAGCCAATTACAGCAGGCGCATGAGAGGACTGTCAGAATTGAGTCATTCACCCCACTTGATGCATCAATCGGGGAGCGGGAGTTACGGAAGGATTTGTGTGAGTTTATTCAGCGAGGCTGTCGGCAACGCCTGTTGATCAGTACAGAGGGAAGCTTTTCTGCGCGTGTCGATGATCAATCATTCTTGATCACTCCGACGCATCAGGATCGGGAGAGCCTTGCAATGAATGACTTGGTTTTAGTCAAACAGGGGCAGATGGAGGATGGGAAAAAAGCAAGTCGTGCAGTGGTGGCACATCAGGCCATTTATCAGCGGCATCCAGCGGTTCAAGCAATCGTCTTTGCTCATCCAGTCAATGCCACCGCATTCAGCGTGACTGGAGCCTGTTTTGATGCACGGACCATTCCCGAAAGCTATGTATTTCTGCGTGATGTTGCAGACGTGCCCTACGGAATTCAGTATCGCAATGATGGCCAGATTGCTGATCATGTATCCAGTGAAAAGCCAGTTGCCATTTTGGAGAATGATGGTGTCTTGGTGACGGGAAGTACCGTTCTTGACGCCTTTGATCGTTTGGAAGTATTGGAGGCAACAGCCGAGGCGGTGATCAATTCCAGAGCAATCGGTGATGTTTCTTCGATGTCATCTGAAACAATCACTGAATTGCGGAAAGCATTCAATCTTTAATGAAAGGGGACTCGGTCTTTAATGAAAGGGGCCTCGGTTTTGAAACCGCGATCTCGTGGTCCGGTAGCTGCAGGTGGAGGTCGAGGGGGCACGCCAACTTTGGGGACCGCACTCGCATACAAGAAATCCACACACTTGAAATCCACACACTTGAAATCCACACACTTGAAATCCACGAGTTGGAAATCCACGAGTTGGAAATCTCAGGCCTCTTGAAGTTTTAGCTGCTTGGCAGGTCAACAAGATCGATAATCACTGCACCAAACACCTGCCAGCCAAGTATTTCCAACAAGACACATGAGTTGCCTGCGATCTTGGTTCGGCGGGCGATCTTGGTTCGGCGGGCGATCCAGCGTCGCCGCCCAGCAGAATTTCGCAGGAAAACCCTGTTCCTGACTGAAAGAGAGGCGACGGTGGGATTCGAACCCACGAATAATGGATTTGCAATCCATCGCCTTAGCCACTTGGCCACGTCGCCTTTGTCTGCGCAACCTAGAGAAAGGTTGTTGATCAGTCAAGATC
>PKCN01000398.1 GCA_002862205.1 Planctomycetaceae bacterium
AGTGACCCCTACGGGACTCGAACCCGTGTTACCGCCGTGAAAGGGCGGTGTCCTAGACCGCTAGACGAAGGGGCCGTCTAACTTGTATTCGACAATGCGGACTCAAAATCTGAGTAAACCTCATCGGCGAAAAGGGGTTTTACCTAAGAGATGGCAAACTCGTCAAGGGTTCAATCAAAACACCCAAAAATCATCCCCAAACCACCAAACGATCCTTACGATTTTCAAACCCGGCAAGCCAAAAAAGAACCCCCGAGGGCTCACTGAGTTACGGTGTCTCTGCACACGCCACTCACGCTCTCAGGGGCTACACGACTACTCTGTACGGTATCGCCAAGCCGATCAAGCCTGATGGCCTCACGGATCAACGGACCGCAAACGGTCTGGCTTACGACTCAACTGGAGCGTCACCCGACTCCAAACTACGCTGAATCGCGTCATAAACCTCGCGGCGGTGCACCGGCACTTCGCGTGGTGCTTCCACACCAAGCCGCACCTTATCACCACGAATCTCCACAACGACGATTTTAATGTCGTTGTTGATGACAATACTTTCGTTTTTCTTTCTTGATAAAACTAACATGTTTCAGTCCTTATCTAACCGGCCCCATTCATTTTGACATCGTGTATGCCTACAGGTCCGAAGGTGGCAGGAACCATACTGTACTTCTGGTCCTGAAATCACCGCCACGCAGGCCGGTTGTTTTTGCGAGCCGTTTCCATTAGGTGGCCGCTTTCCTTACACCCTCAACTCTATGCCAAAAAAAGTGCGCGTCAAGGAAATACGACTTGACAAGTAACGATTTTTGACCTTTGGACCGGCACAATGGGCAGGCAAAACTGAAAACCTATCCGTTTTTGCCAGCATTTACTCATGGGACTACGGCTACCCCTCCCCAAAAAGGTAAACAACACCTACCCTGCGGGGGGGGTGTATTGGCAGCTAAAAAAAGTTCCCCAATCGTGTGACAGGACACTTGTCCCCGAACCTCCGACAGCAAGTTTCGCATCTCCAAGCTCCCGCCACCTTGCCGCGCCTTTTCTGGTGCGTATCATCCCCTAACAGCGAGAACCTGCGTAACGCAATCTCCAGCATCAAAAACGCACCCTGAACCGCCCGATTGAGAGAACCGTTTGCCTACCAAACTCGTCCTATTGAAGTAGGCTGCTGGTGAGCGACCAAGAAGCCGCTACCTGTGATTTCTACCCTCCGTTCAAAACGCCCCGAACCAACAGCACCACCATGGTCCGTGCCATCGAAAACTCAGACGAACACTTGCCCACAAAAGTGGGTGAGCCGTTCACTGTCGAGACGGCAACACGAATGTTGCCGCTAGTTCGCCGCATCGTGGCCGACATGCAGCAACTCAACGAAACGGTACAACGTCAACGCGAACGTTTGGCTGTGATCGACCAACTGGCCGATACGATCGACCAGCCCGACTATCTGGAAGAATTGGCCGATATCCGCCGCTCGATGCAGACCGAAGAAGAGCGACTGACCGCCTGCATTCGCGAGTTGAATGTCCTGGGCGTGGAGCCCCACATGCCGTTTGACGGCTCCGTGGTATTTCCTGCAGTCATCAATCGCCGAGCCGTGTGCCTCTGCTGGCACCCCGATGATGAAACTGTTGAGTATTGGCACGAAATGGGCCAAAGTCCTTCCTTGCGTCAAAAG
Organism: Planctomycetaceae bacterium; assembly: GCA_002862205.1. Classification (GTDB taxonomy): domain Bacteria; phylum Planctomycetota; class Planctomycetia; order Pirellulales; family Pirellulaceae; genus Rubripirellula. The sequence continues at coordinate 1,679 of PKCN01000398.1, forward strand.
CTCGATACAAAAATCACGCAGTGAGCTGCGGTCTGCGGCAAGGTTCAGCAGCATGCTGCTAGGTGAAAACCGTGCTACGTGAAAACCGTGCCAAGTGAAGAACGCTTCACACCAGACTCGGCCCCCGCGATGGCTTCGCACTCACGGATACATTTCATCAGTCGACAAGGCCCGGGCTGAGAAGCGGGCTGAGATTTTTCGCCGTCACAAGACAGTTGGAATTGGTACCGCTGTGGCCAGAGCGTCTCAGGGCCAGAGCGTCTCAGAGCCAGAGCATCTCAGGACTTACCAGCCAATTCAGCCTTTGGCAGTCAATTCAGCGGCTTCACTTGATCAAGTGCTTGGGGAAGTCACGGGTCCTCTCACAGGCCAACTGTTCCATGACTTGTTGGACTTGGCGTTTGAGCATCGTGATCGTGTGATGCCCTCCATTCTTTCCCAAGGCACCCACGCCGTACATGAACGAGCGTCCCATGAAACAGAACTTGGCACCGCTCGCCAGTGCGTTGGCAATGTCAGGTCCTGATCTCAAACCGCTGTCGATCATCAGGGTCGTTTGATCTCCAAACTTCTTTGCCAATTCGGTGAGCGGTTGGATGGTCGATTGACCATTATCCAATTGTCGTCCCCCGTGATTGGATGCGATGATTCCATCGACTCCGAGCCCGATTGCCTTCTCAGCATCTTCTTCGTTGACGATCCCTTTGACGACAAGTTTACCTTTCCATCGTTCCCGAATCGCCTCAATTTTTTTGGCATTGAGTCTGCCGGAGAACGTCTTATTCATGAAGAGCCCAAGATGCTTCATGCTGAGCCCCTTGGGAATGTAAGGTTTCATGGTTTTGAACTCGGGCACACCGGCGGCGAGTTGCCCAAGGCACCAGGCAGGCCGCGTCGTCATCTGGGCGATATTCCGCAGCGTCATTTTGGGAGGAATTGAAAGCCCGTTGCGAATCTCTTTGGGGCGCCAGGCAAAAGTGGGTGTATCGGCCAGAATCACCAGCACCTGACATCCTGCCGCGGCAGCACGATCGAGAAGTTTGTCCCGCAGTTCATCCTCAACCGGATGGTAGAGTTGAAACCAGAAATTTCCTTCGGTGATTTCAGACACGGTTTCGATACTGGCAGTCGCCACCGTACTGAGGATGAATGGCACATTTTCAGCGAATGCGGCCTGCGCCAAGTATTCGGTCGCTTTCGGCCACATCATTCCCTGCAACCCGATGGGCGAGATTCCGAACGGTGCACCTCTGGTTTGACCGAACAACTCGGTTTCAAGATTGGACCCGGCGTAGTCGCGCAAATAATACGGACGCAATTGAATCTGACGAATTTCATCCGTATTTCGCCGCAAATTCACTTCGGAAAAACAGCCGCCTTCGAGATACTCAAATGCAAAGCGAGGCATCCGTTGTCTAGCTCGTTCCCGGAGATGCTCAATCGAAGGATACCGGGAGTCAAAGTAATCTGTCATGAGGTATTTTTTTCAGGATTCATGTGGGGCCAAGCTATCCAATCACTGGCCGATTCTGGAGCTTCCATGGTATCCCGCGTGGGTAAAAAACGCCACCACTGCAGCATTGACCACCGATACGTGCGCAGCCGGGCTCGGGTCCTGAAATCGGGTCCTGAAAACTGGATCTCAAGTGTGAACTCCTCCTCAATCATCTTGGCAGCCAAGAACTGCGGTGCAGAAATCTCCGCAGGACTTAGGCGGTCCGCCTGAAACTTGCCGCAATCGCCCGGTCATGCCCGGTCATGGCCGATGGCCGATGGCCGATGGCCGATGGCCGATGACGTTTTCCGTCAGAGTCCTAACTGTGGTGATTGAAAATTCTGGATATCGGCGTTGCCGTGGCCAAGTCACGGGCCGTCCACACCCATCAGCTCACGTTTGATTTGTTCCACCCATCGGTCGACCCGCTCGTCGGTATATTCGGGTTCGCTATCTTCGTCGATCACGAGGCCGAGAAAATGGTTTTCATCAAACATGCCACGTGAGTCATCGAAGATATATCCTTCCTTCGACCAAACCCCAATCAACGGTGGACGTTCTTTGCCAACACACTCCCACAGGATTCCAAGGCCATCGACGAACGTATCTGGATATCCTGCACTGTCGCCAAGCCCGAACAATCCAACACGCTTTCCGGAAAAGTCCCTGGTTTTGAGATCGTCGAGCAGATCTTCCCAACTGCACTGAATTTCACCGATGTTCCAAGTAGAAACTCCGAACAAAAGAACTTCGAAGTCCATGAATTCATCAACAGAGCTTTTGTCGATATCTTTGCATACAAATTCGATTTCGGGCAAGCGTTCACCGATCATTTCGGCGATTCGCTCGGTGTTTCCAGTATCGGAGCCAAAGAAAATACCGATCGTGGGTATTGAATCGTGGGACATTGTGAGCCTCGCATCAAAGTAAGAGCGAGCCACAGCCATCAACCAGAGCGATCAATCAGCGTGTACTCGCATTTTCATTGCGCCTAGCTACACACTCCTCGCGGGACGACCAGCCATTTTGTTAACCGTTAGCAGTGGTGTTTGTCAAGCTTGCTTACCCCAACAAGGTGGGTAGGACTTGGCTGGTGGCGCAGGTCGTTTCTGGCGATTTTCGACAGCAGACCGCTGTAGCGCCCACGCTGGTCGTGGGCAAAAGCGACCGCGGCTTGGGCTGAACCGTTTTTTAATTTTGAATCAGCCAACTGTTTGAGTTGGGTTTCGCCGTTAAAATCAGAAGATCCGGTCCGGCAACCGACGCCGTTCAGGCTCCACGCACGCCAGCAAGTAGACAGTCGCCCATGTTCGTCCACCAACCGATTCCCAACGATGATCGCCCCAATATCATCTTTATCATCACGGATCAGCAGCGTTACGACACGATCGCTGGTCTGGGCTATGAGCATATGGACACGCCAAATCTGGACCGATTGGTCCGTGAAGGCATTTCGTTTGACCAATGTCATGTCACTGCCGCTTCGTGCGCTGCAGCCCGAGCGAGTCTTTTCAAAGGCTACTATCCCCACACCACGGGGATTCTCAAGAATGCCGACTCCTGGCGGCGCAGCTGGATTCAACATCTCAATGACTCCGGGTACTACTGCACCAACATTGGCAAGATGCACTCGTGGCCGTTTCAAACCGAACTGGGTTTCCATGAACGGTTCGTGGTTGAGAACAAAGACCGTTATCTCGAAGGGCGGTATTACTTTGACGAGTGGGACCGCGCATTGCGTTACCGGGGCCTCGTCAAACAACAGCGTGAACAGTATCGAAAGCGAGCTGATTACGATGCCGCGTTGGGAGCTTTTGAATGGGAACTTCCCGAGGACACGCACCCGGATGTGTTTGTGGGAGACATGGCAACGTGGTGGATTGACAACAAGCCGAAAATGAAACCGCTGTTTTTACAAATCGGTTTCCCCGGCCCCCATCCACCCTATGATCCGGTGCAACGCTACGCCGAACCCTATCTGCAAAAAGATCTGCCGCTGCTGGAGGTCACCGAACAGGAACTGGCAGGTCAACCACCGGCGTTGAAAGAACTGCGTGTTCATAATCAGGAGATCGATCACGACTCGGTGATCATGGACCTGAATCCGAGTCACGAGCAACGCCATCGCCAGCGCGCCTACTATTTGGCAAATGTGACCATGATCGACGAGAAAGTCGGGGAGATCATCGATGCCCTGGAACGCAATGGCTATCTGGATAACTCCATCCTGATCTTCACCAGCGACCACGGCGACTGCCTGACTGATCATGGGCACAGCCAGAAGTGGACCATGTATGAACAGATCACGCGTGTGCCCATGATCGTTTGGGCGCCGGGTAAGTTCGGTGAGCCACGCGCGATTGGACCGATGGTGCAGCAAATGGATCTCGGGCCCACCATCCTGGAATGGGCCGGCATCACACCGCCTGCTGATTGGGAAGCACAATCACTCAACCAGGCACTTGATCCCGAGACGACGGATGATTTCGCCGGCCGAGAGTATGTCTACTGCGAACAAGTCAAAGATGCGGTGCTGACCGGATGTGAGTTCATGACGATGGTGCGCAGCAAGACTCACAAACTGGTTCATTTTCTGGATGAGCCATACGGGCAATTATTTGATCTGGTTGCCGATCCCAACGAACTGAACAACCTTTGGGATGCCCCCGAGTGCATTCCGGTCAAGGACGAATTATTGAACGAACTTCGCGAATGGCGGATTCGCAGCGGCGTTCACACCAAAGATTGGTGCAGCGAATGGCGGTAGGAAGGCAAACAAAACGCCAATCATAGAAAACGTTACTCAGGCAGAGAATCTCGAGCTTGCGTTCGCGTTGGCCAGTGCACGAGAACCCTCCTATTTCTCCCCGCTCGCCAAGTCCCCCCATGCCTCCACGAGTGCAGCACTGCGAGTTGCCCGCGATGACGACACGCTGAGGAACTGGGCCCATGAAGTGTTTGTCCGTGGCTTGGCGTCCCATGCAGGAACTGACCGTGGGCTCCGTTTCGATACTTCTTGGCGAGTTGGCATCGAGACGAGATCCGCGTTGGTCTCCTCGACGGTGCTTCAAAGGCCTACGGTGCTTCAAAGGCCTAAGGTGCTTCAAAGCAGCACTATGTTTGCGGGTCTCGGCGTGAAGCCTTTGCTCATGAGCCAATCGCCCCATGATCGTCTCGCTGTGTGAAGGGTCAGCAGGACGACAGTGAAACTGCTACTCAAATAACACTCAATTCGTTGTCATGGCGACGCGCAGGCAGTTAACACGCTGCAGAGAAGTTCGTAGGATATGGCGATGGTGTGCGGGAGGTTCTGTGACGCGGATGAAATTCTGCATGCCCACTCGTTTTTGATCGCTGATCATGAAGGCATTCTGTTGACCGCTACGGGCCAACGCTCAGGTCGAGAAGCTCTGCCGCACAATGCAAGACCGCAAATGCAAGCATTGTGTTTTGAAATGATTGCGGTCAGCTGATCCCGACCTTCGTCCTTTCAACCCAACGAAAGCATCGTGTTCAAACATTCCCTTCAGATCGTCGCATTGTTGACATTCCTGATGCCTACCGCAGCCACTGCCGCGGACCCCACGTCGGGTGAAGGCAAGGTCTCGGGCATCGACAAGGCACTTTTCAGCCCGGACATCACGCCGGGTGAGAATTTTTATCGGTATGCCAACGAGGAATGGTTGGACAAAACGGACATCCCTGGCGACAAATCGAACTACGGTATTTTCACGGTTCTGGATGACAAGACGCGTTCCGAAGTTCGTGCTTTGATTGAGGCAGCTGCTGAATCCAACGCAGCCCCCGGGACGCCGGCCCAGAAGGTCGGCGACCTGTACAAATCGGTGCTCGACATGGAAGCGCGCAACGGCGCTGGCATCAAGCCGATCCTTCCGCTGCTGAGAAAGGTCGGCAAGATTGCATCGACCGAAGAGTTGGCCACGACATTAGGCTTTTTAATGGAGGCTGGCGTCTACGGACCCTTGGCACCGTACATCAATGCTGATGCTCGCAAAAGTGACCAGTACACGGTTTACGTAACGCAGTCCGGCCTGACGATGCCTGACCGCGACTACTACCTGGAGGACGACGAGCGTTACACGAAGTTGCGTTCAGAGCTGCTTGCCTACGTGGCAGACATGCTTGCTGCCACGGGAGTAAAGTCCCCGGAAGACTCAGCCAAGGCTATTTTTGAATTGGAGCGAACGCTTGCACAGAAGCAGTGGACCAAGACCGAGAACCGCGATCCTGAAAAAACCTACAACAAAAAAACCAACAAAGAAATGCAGGCCATCTTGGGCGATTTCCCATGGGCAGCGTTTGCGAAGACCGCTGGGTTGTCCAAGCAGAAAGAGTTTGTGGTTCGTCAGCCCAGCTATCTCGAAGCCCTCGGCAAGTTGCTGACCGAAGTCGATCTGGAAACGTGGAAAGATTATCTACGTCTGCAGGTGATCGACAGCTACTCGAGCAGTCTGACGGAAGAACTGGAACTGCGCCATTTCCAATTTCACTCAACTGCCATTAGCGGCGTTACCGAGCAGGAGCCGTTGTGGAAACGGGGTGTGAACGTGACCAGCAGTGTACTGGGTGAATTGGTCGGACAGCTGTACGTCGAAAAGTACTTCCAGCCTGCTGCCAAGAAACGCATGAATGAATTGGTTGAAAACCTGAAAAAGGCATTTGCTGAGCGGATCACGACCCGCGACTGGATGGGCAAGGGAACTCAAAAGCAGGCACTGGAAAAGCTGTCCATGTTCACCACAAAAATTGGATACCCGGATGCCTGGAAAGATTACACAGGTTTGAAGATTGCGTCACCGATTCTGGCGACCAACCTATTGGCTTCCTCACGTTTTGAAACGAAAGAAGAGTTAAAAAAACTTGGGGGACCGATCGATCGCAACGAGTGGCACATGACTCCACAGACCATCAATGCGTATTACAACCCGGTCATGAATGAGATTGTATTTCCTGCTGCGATTCTGCAGCCACCGTTTTTCAACATGCAAGCTGACGACGCGGTGAATTACGGGGCGATTGGCGCGGTTATCGGCCACGAGTTGAGCCACGGTTTTGACGATAAAGGCAGCAAGTACGACGGCAATGGCAACTTGCGAAAATGGTGGACCGAACTGGACCGCGAAGAATTTGAGCGACGGGCCAAAGGTTTGGTCGCCCAATACGACGCGTTCGAGCCCGTTGAAGGCAACTTTGTGAATGGAAATTTGACGCTGGGTGAAAACATCGGTGACCTCGGTGGTCTGAGTGTTGCGTACAAGGCCTACCGCTTGTCGCTCAACGGCAAAGCCGCTCCCGTGATTGATGGTCTCACAGGAGATCAACGATTTTTCCTGGGATGGTCCCAGATCTGGCGACGTCTGTATCGCGAGCCTGAGCTGCTGAAGCGTCTTGTGACCGACCCGCACAGCCCAAGCGAATACCGCGTCAATGGAATCGTGCGTAACATGGACGCGTGGTACAAAGCGTTCGGCATCAAACCCACCGACAACTTGTACCTGAAACCCGAAGACCGAGTACGAATCTGGTAGAAGCAATTCCTCGCGACACATCGTCCCGCGCGGCGATCGCGTTCACGGAATCTGTAATGCGATGGGAGTGGCACCTTTTGTGCAGCTCCCATTTTCATTGCCCAAACTCTGTTTCCGGCGTCTCCGCCCCGAGTGGAATCTGAAAACCGATGCCTTTGCTCGGCCCGGGATGGTAGGATCAGACAGAATTGGGGTGGCAACCCATGATCGGCGTCGATCGTCATCTTGCCGTTTCGTACCCGACTAACCCCACCGCACATCACCCGCATGAGTCAGGACGAGATTTCGCAAACGAGGCCACCGCTTGACGCGGGTGAACCCGCGTCAGCGGGCATCCGTGCCAATGAACCGGAAAGCCCATCGGCTGATGCATGCTCGCAAATCGACGATGGTGTCGAGCCCCGCCTGACTCGCAATCATCGCAAACTGTTGCTTCTTGCCGTCCTCGCCGCCGTCGCGGGCATTCTGGCGTGGCAGTTTGGTTCGTTCCTGAAATTGGAGTACCTCGCGACCCAAGAAACCAAGCTTCGAGCACTCCAGCAAGACTCACCCCTGCTGGTCTTCGGCGCGGCGTTTCTGATTTATGTGTTGGTGACCGGCATGTCGCTGCCGGGGGCGGCTCCCTTGACGCTTCTTTATGGATGGTATTTTGGGTTTGCGCCGACTCTTGTCCTGGTAAGTTTTGCTTCAACCGGAGGAGCAACGATCTCATTTCTCACGAGCCGATACTTTTTGCGTGACAGCATTGAGCAGAAATTTGGTGACCGATTACAGCAATTCAATGAACACCTGGAAAGAGAAGGCGCGTTTTACCTGTTCACATTGCGGTTGATTCCCGTCATCCCGTTTTTCGTCATCAATCTGGTGATGGGCTTGACCCCCATTTCCACTCGCACTTATTGGTGGGTCAGCCAGTTGGGCATGCTGCCCGGGACCGCCGTTTATGTGTATGCGGGTTCCAGCGTTCCAAATTTGAGCCAACTGGCAGAGCAGGGGGCAGCGGCCGTTTTGAGTCCACAGCAGTTATCTCAACTGTTCATTGCTTTTGCTTTACTTGGTGCATTTCCCTTGCTTGTCAAGCTGTTGATGAAATGGATTGGTCGGGGCGCGCCCCCGACAGCTGAGTGACTGTCCCCACTGCCTGCATCGCTTAACCTTATTATCTTCAGAAACGCCTCCCACGGTCTGAACTGCACCATGTCGAAGCCTGCAGCACTGCAACCCTACGATGATTTCAACCGCGAATTGGAATCGCATGTCCATCCGCCTGATTGGGCCAACCCCCAACCTGCCGATCGATACAACCTGGTCGTGGTCGGTGGAGGTACAGCAGGCCTGGTTAGTGCGATGGGCGCGGCTGGTCTGGGAGCCAAGGTGGCATTGATCGAGCGTGATCTGCTGGGTGGCGACTGTTTGAATGTGGGCTGTGTCCCCTCCAAAGCGATGTTGAGCGTAGGGCGTTTCGTCCACAATTTGAAGCGGGCCGAAACGCTTGGCGTGCAGTTGCCGGGCGCCCCAGAGGTAGACTTTCAGCAGGTGATGTCCCGCCTCCGAAAGCTTCGCGCCCAAATCAGTCCTCACGACTCAGCCGCGCGTTTCCGTGAGGCGGGAATCGATGTGTTCATGGGACACGGTCAATTCACCAGCCGTACCGAAATTCAGGTCGGTGAAAGCGTGCTGAAATTCAGCAAGGCCGTGATCGCCAGCGGCGCCAAAGCCGCCACATTGGACATTCCCGGTTACAAGGAAGCGGGTGTCTTGACCAATGAAACGGTCTTTTCACTGACAGCATTGCCCGCTCGTCTGGTCGTCGTGGGGGGCGGACCGATCGGATGCGAACTTGCACAAGTATTTGCTCAACTGGGCTCACAAGTCACGCAGCTTGAACGTTCCCCACGGATTCTGCCACGTGAAGAGTCAGACGCATCCGAGCTGGTCAACAAGTCGATGCAGGGCGACGGCGTGACCATCCTGACCAACACCGAAATCACTCGCATGTCGCAACAAGCCGAGCAAAAGGTGGTGACCATCAAAGACCATGATGGGGAGCGTGATCTGGTCTGCGATGCAATCCTGAGTGCTGTGGGTCGTGCGCCAAACGTCACGGGAATGGGTCTGGAATCAGCTGGGGTTTCGCATGATCCTCGAACTGGCATAGAAGTCAACGACAAACTACAGACAACGAACCCCAATGTTTATGCCGCAGGAGATGTAGCATCACGGTATCAATTCACACATGCCGCAGACTTCATGGCAAGGGTGGTGATCCAGAACGCTCTTTTTCTGGGACGCCAGAAAGTCAGTTCCCTTCTCATTCCGTGGGCGACCTACACATCACCCGAAGTGGCACATGTTGGTATGTATCCGGACGAAGCCAAAGCCCGGAATATTGCGACCGACTGCTACGAAGTCCACTTCTCAGAAGTGGACCGATCGATCCTCGAGAGCGACACGGATGGATTTGTCAGGGTGATCGTGGCACGCGGCAAGGATAAAATTCTCGGCGCGACCATTGTGGCGCCACACGCGGGCGACTTGATCAGCGAACTCACTGTGGCGATGAAAAACAAGATCGGCCTGAAAGGCATCGCAAACACTATTCACCCCTATCCCACTCATGCCGAGGCCTTACGAAAGCTGGGAGATCAATACAACCGGACGCGTCTGACCCCGCGGGTCGCTGGGATCATGCGGCAATGGCTCAAGTTCCGCCGCTGAGTGCAAACAGACAGGACGGGCAAGCCATCGTGAATCCAGTGCAGTAGCATACCGGCCGGCGAATGCCGCCGGCATGAACGCCGTCAACTGCGAACAACAACCACATTAGGGTCTCTGCCTGAGTGTTTCACTGGCTGGCTGGCAGCTCACGAGGCCTCGTGTTGCAAACAGTCACGATGATCTTCTATCCGTTTCATGAACGATGCACCAGAGAACAAACGACGCGAGGCCCGATAGCAACCACGATCTTCAACGGCAGCGATAGCTCGCCCCTTGAACCAGTACAGCCTGCTGCAGTACACCCTGCTGCAGTACACCCTGCTGCAGTACACCCTGCTGCAGTAAATTCTGCTACCAGTCACTTTACTCAGCTGACGCACACGAAACCATGTTGTCAGTATTTTCCAACAATCGCGTGGTATCGAAAAACTTGCATCACGGCGTGTATGCTAAAAATGGGATTCAAACATCCTTGATTCAGACAATTTCCAGCGAATTTGTGGAAACATTGATAAACTGCGGGGGCAGCTTTGATGCCCAAGTTGCTATGACTGGCGTTGGCTCAGGCTCACTGGCTGCCTGTCAGGGACGCGGGCTTGGCCACGGGTTCGCCCGCCCCCGATAGAATCAACGTCTTGCAGTGGATACGATACTGAAGCATGCACTGACCGATACCAGTGCGTGCACTGCCAGATACCATTGCGTGCACTGACAGACGGGGCGGCAAACAATCGACCGCTTCAGGGCACTCAGGAACTCCTCAACTCACGAACAGGCTCGATTTGATCATGTCGCAGGATGCGTTTGAAACCTCACGTTTGCTGCGAAGTAACATTGAGAGCGTGGTGCTGGGCAAGCCCGAAATTGTCCAACTGTTGGTAACGTGCCTGTTAGCCGGCGAGCACCTGCTACTAGAAGACGTCCCTGGGGTCGGCAAGACGCTGGCAGCCAAAGCGATGTCGCAAAGCATCGAAGGCTATTTCGCTCGACTTCAATTCACTCCTGATCTATTGCCAAGTGACATTACCGGTAGCGTAATCTACCGCAGCGACACGCGGGAATTCGAATTCAGTCCTGGTCCAATTTTTGCCAACGTTGTGTTGGCCGACGAGGTCAATCGAGCTCCACCTCGCACGCAATCTGCTTTGTTGGAAGCGATGAGCGAGAGTCGCGTCTCGATAGATGGAACCACGCACGATTTGCCACAACCGTTTATCGTTGTCGCGACCCAGAATCCATTTGAATACGAAGGAACCTACACGCTTCCGGAAAGCCAGCTGGATCGTTTTCTGATGCGAACCTCCATCGGTTATCCGCAGCGTGAAATAGAACGCACAGTGCTACAGACTCATCGTGAGGGCGAACCGGTCGATCAACTGAAACCTGTTGTCTCCACCGATGCTCTGTTAGCCGCCCAGCAAGCTGCTCGCAATGTACGATTCGACGAGACTTTGGTGGATTACCTGCTCAACATTGTGGAAGCGACACGCAAACATGAGGGTTTTCAGGTCGGTGTCAGCACAAGAGGCGCGCTGAGTTTCTATCGCGGTTGCCAAGCGAGAGCGATTACAGACGGGCGAGACTTTGTGACCCCCGATGACGTCAAAGTCCTTTCGGTTCCATGTCTCGCCCACCGCGTATTACCGCGTGGCATTTTCCAAGGCGCTAACCGAAACGAAGTGGAGTCGGAATTGTCGGATGTGATTCAGGAGATCCCCGTCCCCATCTAGACTTGAGGCACTTGCCGCGCGACCAAGCGCAATCGATACCCAACAACCCCGTCAATCGCAGCAACACCCAAGGAGAAGTGTTTGGCCGCCACACCTCAAAGCGACACGAAACGAAAGCACAGGCTGACCAAGCTTGGATTCCACTTTCTGTTCGTTGGTGCATTTGCAATGTTTGGCGGTGCCTGGCGCAGTTCCAACCTGTTGCTGATTCTTGCCGCCTTGGTCTTTGGTGCTTTGCTGATGCAGTGGCGATGGTCACGCAAATCAGCCGAGAGTGTCAGCATCCGAAGAAGATTTCCACGGGAAGCCTTTGCGGGGCAACCGTTCAGGGTCCGATACCGATTCACCAACCTCAGTCGGTTGCTTGCCGTTTGGACCTTGAGGGTTGAAGACGAAATCGAATCGTTGGATGGAACCGCAAAGAGTGTTGCAATCAGTGGGGTGGGTCGCTTGAGCCCCCAACAGACCCTGATCAGTTACTGCGATTGTTTGTTCACAAAGCGAGGGCGTTATCGCTTCGGTCCGATCGCTCTGATGACCACCTTTCCTTTTTCGCTCTTCAGTTCGCGCCAGTACAGCGAGCAGACCAATGAATTGCACGTGTTTCCTTCGTTGCTGAAACTTCGCAACCGTTGGCAGACACGTCTTGCAAGCCGGAGCGGTGGTGAATCAACGACCGCAAGGCAAAGCGGATCTGTCGAGGGGGATTTCTTTGGGTTGCGTGAATGGCAAACCGGCGATAGCCGGAAATGGATACACTGGCGTACCACGGCTAGACTGGGTGAGCCCGCGGTGCGTCAATTTGAACAGCAACGCCGATTCGACACGTGCATTGTGGTTGACGCATTCTGTACGGACGAGGAACCCAATGACGAGCTGGAACTGTCAATCAGCTTGGCCGCGACTTTTCTGACGCACCTGTCATCGTCACCCTCCAATCGAATGGTTCTTGCATTTGCCGGTACTGAATCAGGCGCCGTGATTGGCGGTGGCTCAACCGCGGGAAAACGTCGCATGCTGGAGATGTTGAGTGAACTCGCCCACTCACCCCAACCCGATCTACAGTCGGCAATCCAGCAAGCGACTCAAATCGTTGGTCGCGGGCAGGACTTGCTGGTGATCAGCCCTCGGTCACTGGAACAGGCGTTGGCAGAGGTCGACGATCTACAACGCTGCCTCGCACCGTGGATGCGGACGGGAAGTTTCCGTTGGATCAACGTCAGCAGCCGAGAGGTCGAACAGTGGGTAGTTTCAGCCCGAAAGGAATCATCCCGGTCCAGCAACAACAAAACCACCGCGTCGAGCCAGAATCCCAGCGAACACAACCGCGGTCAAATCCAGGAAACGGTTGAGCCTGCATCGTCCCCGTCTGAGCCTTTGCACGCTGAAACCGCCAATACGGGAAGTTCAGATCCTGCAGCTTCCGATCCCATTCACGCCGCGGTCAGCGACTCCACTATCAAGGCGACTACCCAGTCAGCAGGCGAGTCTGGTGAAACGTTCTCTGAGACCGGGGAGAACCGTCAGCCATGACCTCCGCCAGTCCCGAATCTTCGCTGCCGCTCCAAAACGTCAATCATCGGATTTACGAGCGACTGAAACTTTATTTTGCGATCCTGACGGGCTTGGGTGGATTGGTATTATTTCTGTGCAGTGACGGTGATTCAACGCCACTGGTAGCGATATTTTTCGCGATCTTTGGTTACATTTTTGTCGATTGGCTGCGTATCTTTTCGCTGCCCCCAGTCATTGCATACGCAGCAATGGCCGTGACGGCGGTTTACAGTACCAGCGACATCATCCTGCCACTGTTTGGTGGCAACAAGGCGGACCAGAATAATGGCGACACGGCAATGGCTGCCGTAGCTCAACTGCTGGTTCTGGTACAAGCCATCTTGATGCTCCAAAAAAAGAACCGACGCATCTTCGAGCAACTCGGTGTGTTTTGTCTGCTTGATCTGGTAGTTGGTGCAGTTTTCGGAAATACAATCGCGTTCGGGCTTCTGATGATCCCATTGTGCGTGACGGCGGCACTCGCGTTGTCACTGCTGGCCGTGGTCTCGGCATCCGAAGGCTTGAACAACCTGGAAGGTCCCGATCCAAAAATCCCCGGCTCCAAACGCACGCCAACGCATAGCGTTGAAAAGACCATCACGGTGACTTCGCCTGATGGCGCCAGGTCCATTGCAGCTGCCTCATCTCGCTTGCCGCTGCTGGCGATTCTCAGCGTGGGGCCGTCAGTGATCCTGCTAGCCACGGTCTTTTTCTATCTGCTCCCACGCACTGGCAATGCGGCGCGTGATTCCAGTCAAGGCAAGACATTGGTGGGTTTCAACGACCAGGTGAACCTGAAACAGATCGGAAAAATGCAACAAAACCCGGCCATTGCATTGAGAGCAAACATCACCAATCGAAAGACGGGCAAGCCTTACAAGATCGTCGGCGACTTGTATTTTCGAGGGAAAGTTCTTGAACGCTACGAAGTGCTTCCGACTCGGCGCGGGGTGACTTCCGCCCAGTGGACCTCAATTCCGCTTGGTCGCCTGGGAAGTGGCAAACCGCTTCCGCTCGAACCGAATCCCAGTCGACCATCCGAAACCAACTTCTATGATGTCACCGATTTTGATGTCACGTGCAGTGCCATGCGGTCACCATCGCTGTTTTCGCCGGCACCCTACCACCGCAGCGGGTTCAATAGCGATGCCGCTCATCTCCCGGATCGTTGGACCTTGGTGCGCACGGCGCCCGGAACGCTTAGCCATCATCCGCGTCTCCGTTACAAGTTTGCCAGCCATGCCTTCAAAGATGGGTTACAAACCGAGTTGATCGCTCGCTTTGCGATTGGTGACTCAACCCAACAACCCGATCCGTCCGTCCGTGCATCCGAGCAACTCTCATTCAGCGAGCGTGAAACAGAAGATTACGTTGCCAACTTGCTCGAATATAATGTTGATGACATTCCCAGTGCTGCCGCGTTTTCCGAGCGATTTTCCGGCACAGATCAGGCCAACACTCCCAACGATTATGACCTCGCAAAATCTCTGGAACGTTATCTTGCTTCGTCACCTGACTTTTCTTACACGCTTGATCTGAGTGCGGAGTCCATCCCGGGCGTTGACCCTCTGGAACAGTTCCTGTCCTTTGACAAGCGTGGACATTGCCAGTACTTCGCTGCTGCGTTAGTCATGATGTTGCGTAGCCAGAGCATTCCCGCGCGACTGGTCGTGGGCTACAAAACGAACGAATACAACGATTTGGCGAACCAGTACGTGGCCCGACAGATGCACGCACATGCCTGGGTCGAAGCCCTGATTGATCGCAGCCAGATTGACTCCAACCGGAATATTTACGGACAGCCCAAGTCCGCGCAATACTGGCTTCGGTTGGACCCAACCCCTTCTTCCAGCGTTACGACGAATCGTCCCAGCCGAGTCACCCAGGTGTTGGATGTGGCTCAAAACGCCTGGGAAGACTATGTGGTTGATATGGACCGAACGAGGCAGGAAACGTCTTTGATCGGTGGTGGCATCACGCCAAAGAATAGTTCCTATGAACGCTTCGTCGCCTGGCTCAGCGGCAACATGCGAAAAATGAATGATGGGACCTTGTTGTCTTCCAATGGAAATGGCAGCAAGATTTTTTCATTACCTGCAGCGATCATCGGTTTCATCTTGACCCTGGCTGCTGTCATCCTGTTTCGTGTGCCTTTGCCAAAATGGATCAAACGCCGCATCGAAAACAAGCGTGAGCGGAAGATCATGCGACCGTCGATTGATTTCTACGCTCGCACGCTTGACCAGCTCGTGCGGCTGGGAATCACTCGCAAAGCCTCCCAGACTCCGGCAGAATTGCTCGTCGAATTCAAAACACGCATCGGGGATTCCACCGACGAAAAGCAACTGGGAACAATCGACGCAAAGCAACTGGGAACAATCGACGAAAAACTGCATTTTCTCACCGCACAGTTCTACGTCAATCGTTTCCGCGGAGCACAAATCCCTCGCCCACCTGCCGGTTCCCATCTTGATTCCGGTGGCTGGATTGTGGATGCTCCTGCATCACGGGATTCGATTGAGCAGGCTTTGCGTGACCTGACACAAAACATCGACGAATTGGTTCTGGAACCTTCGCGCACGAAGTCTTCAACATGATTGTTACCATTGATGGTCCGGCGGGTGCCGGCAAAAGCAGCATCGCGCGTGAACTCGCTCGATCATTGGGATTCAGCTTTCTTGACACAGGAGCGATGTATCGTGCGATCACCTTGGGCGCGATCCGCAAACAGATTGATTTCAGTGATCAGGCCAGCCTGATCCTCCATGCCCAAGCATCGCGTATTCGTTGGCAAAACGACCAAATCTTTCTCGATGACGACGATGTCACACGTGAAATTCGCACCCCCGTCGTGACCGACTCAATCAAATACGTCGCTAATATCAATCAGATTCGTAACGCCCTGTCGCAACAGCAAAGAGAGATTGCGGCAAGGCAGGACATAGTCACAGAGGGCCGTGACCAGGGCACTGAAGTGTTTCCTGACGCCCAATGCAAACTCTTTCTCACTGCATCGCCCGCCGAGCGGGCCCAGAGGCGTCACCAACAACTCGCTGAACTGGGCCGCCCGATTCCACTCGAGGAAATACGGGCGACTCAGGATCGACGAGACGCCGAAGATCGCGAGCGACCCCAAGGGGCGCTACGCCCCGCGGATGACGCTGTCATCGTCAATAGTGATGGACTCAACCGTGAACAAGTTGTCGAGATGATGCTGGTCACCGTTCGCAACAAATTGGATTCGCAGGCGAAATCCGCGTCCAACAACCGTTCCAACGCCTGAATACGACTCGCGGTTGTACCCATTTCAATCCTGAGTGAGGTGATCCGCGCGGGCCCGGACAGCACTGAGATCGCCATGAAACATGCGCTCGCGAGGGTCACGTTGCCTCTGATACCGCGTCATGCTGACCACAGCCTTTCAGTGCCCACAAGAAGTCAGTGCCCACCTCGGACAAGCTCGCCCATCCCTGACCAGAGCCACAACACCGCGGATTCAATTTTGGGTGCAGTTCCCAATGCATCGCCGATTCCAGGCATGGCTAGCACAAGAAAGATGACCAACAACAAGCCGGTGTAGACGAGACCCGAGAATCCCATGTCATGAATGGAAGCGGAGCGCCATTTCGAAAACAGCGGCCCTGTCGGCGATCCCGGTTTGGTGAGGTCACGGAGTCGCCTGAGTCCCATCTGGACGTGTCCATCGGGCGAATTGAAAAACCACTGCCCGTGGACTTCCACGCGTGTTCCCTCATATTCGAGCACCCACGGGCGTCCGATGGTCAAACGATTCGCATCGCAAGGCTTGACCAACACGGTAAAACCATCGATGGATGTCTCTTGCACAAGAACCTTCAAGCGTCTTCTTCGACTGCATAGCACCGCCTCAGCATGATCCTCATGCACTGGACAGCGGTAATAGCTTGGATCTTGCGTTGCACTCATTCTGGCAGTCAATACACCTGACGGTTTCAAAGCTCGCTCAAAGTGTGCGTGATCGACGAACCCGAAAGTCGCCTGAATCGGCCAACGGCGCACAGTTCACCAAAACCTAGCTCACGAACACCACACATGTGCATAACTTGAACAAATTTCCCACGTAACCGGCAAGTCTTGTGAAATTCCCTGATTCCCTGCCTTTGCCTTGATTGAGTCCAGAAATGCTTGCCGTAAACCGTAACGGTCGCACCGTCTTTACTCAGGTACCGCATTAGGAGCGTTCTGAGGGTCCTTCCGTGTCGATGGATTGGAAAAGGTGTGTCACGCTTACTCACGGCCTCGGAAGAACCTGCCCACTCTAGTTTCATGACTCGACTGTCTGTTGCACGGATCGCGTTTTGTCTCTTTGCTCTATTGCCAGCCTGGCTCGTTGCCCAGGGTCCACAAGAGCAACCTGACAACAACCCCACTCGGCGAATTCCAAAAAGAATCGCCGCTCAATGGAGCGCGCGAGTGGTGGCAGCAATGCAGCAGTCTGAGACGAACGACAGCGACGCCGCTAAAAGCGCGGCAGGCAGGAATCGCACAGCCATGACCGAGCAGGACGTGTTGAACCTGCTCGATGGTTCCCAACAACTTCTTCCCGGCGACCCCGAATCGTTGCTGCTGGATCCTTCTGGTAATCCCGCCGACCCTTTGAACGACTTGCTTGGTCCTCAAGATGCAGGTGACCCTTTGGATTTGTTGGCACCCCGGCGTTTGCCCCCGACGGAGCAAACCGCGCCAGGCGAAGATCCGCATGAAGGTCTCTGGACAGAAACCTGCTACCCCTCAGCGGAAACCTGTCGCAAATGTCATCCTTCCCAATATGACGAGTGGCGGGCAAGCGGTCATGCTTATGCAACCATCTCACCGATGTATCAGCGTTTTGAACAGGCAATGACGGATTACACGCGGGGAACGGTGGGACATTTTTGTGTTCGCTGTCATTCGCCCGTTGCAACCCAACTGGAACTGCCGCGTTCAAAAAGCGTCCTTGAGATGCCCCAAGTGGTTCGTGAAGGTGTCACCTGCATATCATGCCACCGAATTCGCGAACACTATGGTCGCAGCAATGGCGACCGTCGCATCGAACCGGGCGATATCTATCAACCGATTGGTGGAGGAGGAAATGGAGCCAGCCTTGCCAAAGCCATCAGTCAGGCAGAGAAGTACAAATTGAAAACCAGTTCCCACGACACGGGTACCGGCCAACCGATTCACCGATCGAGCTACTTCTTTCAACCGTTAACTAATAGTGATGTATGCATTTCCTGCCATCAGGTTGCCGTCCACCCGGGAATCTGGCTTGAAGTCGTCCATGCGCAATATCGCCACAGCCCGGCCGCTCACAAAGGAATCACTTGCCAACAGTGCCACATGGGGGCGGTGCCTGGCAAACCGGACGGATATGACTGGGCACACGTCGCCGAACTCAACGGCAAACCATTCGGCGAACCCCGCAAGCATTCAAACCATACCTTCTGGGGACCGGGTTACTCGATCGCTCACCCCGGACTCTTTCCTATCAACCACGATGCCAAGCGTTTCAGCCCTCGTCAATGGCTTGACTTTGATTACCGCGCCGGTTGGGGAACCCAAGCATTTGAAGATAACCTGCCACCCAATGCCACATTCCCGCCCCCGTGGGACACTGTGGATGATCGTATCGATGGACGACGCATCATCGCAGCCAATCTCAAAAAGCTATCGCAAAAGCGTGCCAACGCTACCATGACGATGGAGGCGAGCGTGGATATCAAAGGACCGATCTTCTACCGCAACCCTCGCTCCGGACAACCACTCAAAATTGGCTATCGCGTTACCAATACCAGCGAAGGCCACAACTTGCCCTCAGGCTCACTCGGTGCGCAACCTCAATTATGGCTGAACGTCGTCCTGATTGATCCGGATGGTTGCCGCGTATGGGAAAGTGGGTACCTGGACAGCAATGGCGACCTCGCAGACATGCATTCCATTGATGTTGCCAAAGGTCGTATTCCACGCGACAAAGATCTGTTCAATCTGCAAACCAAATTCCTGATCAATAATGTGCGGGGAACCGATCGCGAAGTAGCGTTACCGCTGAACTTCAGCTTGGATCAGCTGGCCCTGCTACGGCCTGCCAACATCCCTGTCAGCGTCCTGAATCATCCCCCCTTGATTCGAATGGAGGCGCATTCCATACCCGCATTGGATCATCGGATTCCAAAATACAACATCCCAGCCTCGGCACTGACGAAACGCGGCGTCTACCGACTTAGCGTACGAATGCGAAGTCGACCCGAACCGATTTACTTCATGCGGCAAATTCACAGCACACCGGACATGATTCGCAGAATGAACGAAAACATGTTGGACCTTCGCATCAGCAGTCACACATTCATGGTGAAGTGACCGACTCGTGAAGCAAGAACCCAAGCAAGACGAACCAGCAACCATCGCACCTCACCCGGTGCGATGGTTTCGATTGCGCGCAGCTATTCTGCTGATCTTGTTTCTGACCCACAACACCCTGACCACTGCGAATGCGATCGAGCGTCGTCCCGAAAAAAGCCCCCCCGCCGCTCAATTCTCCAACAACACCTCCGCGGCAGCAAATGGCAGTCCCCAGGTTCAATTGCGACGTCTGCCTGCCACGTCCGCAAAACCTACAGCAACAAGCCCATCAGCAACAAGCTCACCAGCATCAAGCCCACCAAAATCACGCGTGCTCGAGTTACCGCGGGGCATTTTCACCGGCCCTGCGTTCCGCCCTGGGTTCCATTCCACTGCAAATGCCCCCGCCCTCGCACCCACACAAGGGACGATGGGTAAAGCGAAGGTTGCCCTGGGAACTCCGCAACCACAAGTCACCCCGCTGGCAACGCTGCTGAGTCCCGTTCCAGTCCCCTCCGAGTCCGGAACCCTCCCTCGTCGAAATCAGCCTGGCGGGTTTGAAGTCCCTTTTTGGCTTACCCCGTCCTCGACTCGTGAAAGGCCGCCCACTGGGGCATCCTTCTCAGCGGCATCTCGCAAGGATGCAACCCAAGATCCTGCCAATGGAACTGATTTTGGCGTCACAGTTCCCACTGGGCCAAGTCCTCTCGAGCGTATCCCGTCCGGGCAGATCCAAAATCAACAACCGAGCGCGGACTGCGATACCTCAACAAGCTTCTATGACGACTTTTCTGCTACCCCTATCGACAACGCTTCGCTGTACCATGACGGGCTACGCGAGCAGTGGGTCTACGACAACCGGTACGATGTCCCGACGCAGCAACCATGGGTGGAGTGGGGACGAGTTTTCTACGGAAACGGGATCACACCTCGTGGCAAAAACTGGTTCGGAGCCATGAACCTGGTACGGCCAGAGTTTTATGTTTATGGAGATTTTCGATCTGGGATCCTTGCGGGTCGAAACGCAGCGGGTCGATCGGACAACTGGGCCAATCGATTGAATCTGGACATGGACCTGAAAATCACAGACAGCGAGCACTTCCATGCATTCATTGGCCCGATCGAAAACGAAGGGCAATTCACGCGTTTGGAACTGATTGACGGTGATCTCCAATACCGTCAGGAAGTCGACATCACGCCATTCACTGGTTACTTCGAAGGCGACTTGGGATCCATGCTCGGCGGCCTGACCCAGCAGAGTTCTGCATTCGAGTTACCCATCACCTTGGGGCTGATTCCGTTGTTTTTCCAGAATGGAATTTGGATGGAAGACGCCGTGACGGGCGCGGCCTTCAGCCTTCCCGCCCGTCACAGCAATCTATTGAACTGGTCCAACTACGACGCGACCTTTTTTGCAGTTTTTGACCAGTTGAACAGCCCTGCTTTTGGGAACAACAATCATGCAGCGCAAGCGTTTGGGACAGCCTGGTTCATTGAAGCCTATAAGGGTTACATTGAGACTGGGTATGCGTATGTCCGGGATCGCAATCAGTCTGAACTCAGCTACCACAACATGACGGCAAGCTACACACGCAGATACCTTGATCGGATCAGCAATAGCGTTCGAGTAATCGTGAACACTGGCCAGGATCTGCCTGCTGCCGAACGAACGGCCGATGGTGTGCTGCTGCTTGTTGAAAACAGCTGGATTACAGCGAATCCACTCACATTCGTCCCTTATGCGAACTTCTTTGCTGGCTGGAACCGTCCACAATCGATCGCCCGAGCGGGGATCGCGGGTGGGATTCTTCGTAACACGGGTATCAATTTTGATACGGATGGTGTCAACGGGCTGGCAACCCTCGATGCCTCTGGCAGCGATACCGCTGGCGGATCTGTCGGGCTGGATCTGCTGGGGAATGATTTGGAGAAGCAACTTTTACTCGAAGCCTCCTACCTGACGCCTCATGGCAACAGGAATGCCGCCGTCAAGGGCGATCAGTATGCATTGGGAATGCGGTTTCAAATCCCACTCAGCAACTCCACATTATGGCGTTTTGACACGATGTACGGCTGGCGTCGCGGTTTAGAGGATGTTTATGGAACGCGGATGGAGTATCGTTGGAAATTCTAACGCAGATTTCAGAATGAATTCGACATTCATCGATGCTTTTCGTGCCCAGTACTCAGCCACGATAGCCAGCCACTTGAAACAACACGCCCTGTCACGCTCCACTCCGCGTCCGCTTCGCAACTCAACCCAGACAAACTGATGTCACCAACCCCAGATCGAGTTCAACGTCGCCGTGAGAGTCTGCGTCCCGAAGGCAAAAACCTTCGCGGTACCATTTACGACATCATTTTTGAAGCTGACACACCTGCGGGTCGCGGTTTTGACATTGCCCTGCTGGTTGCAATTCTCGCGAGTATCACGATCGAGTCGATGCAGACCGTGCCGGGTTTTACCCAGCAGCCGCAACTGCTGAGCCTATTCAACATTGCTGAATGGGTTCTGACCTTTCTTTTCACGATTGAATATGTACTTCGTTTGTACTGTGTCCGAAAGCCGCTCCGCTATGTCTTCAGCTTTTGGGGCTTGATTGACGTGCTGAGCATCATGCCATCGTACATCACGTATTTCATCGGCACTTCCTCACGATCCTTTGTGATCATTCGCAGCATTCGACTGCTCCGAGTGTTCAGGGTCCTGAAGCTTTGGCGGATGATGAACGAGGCTGACGAACTGGCGTCGGCGATCTGGAAAGTACGCGACAAAATCATCGTCTTTGTTGCCGTGGTTCTGGTTGCCGTCACCATCAGTGGCACCTTGATGTACCACATTGAAACCTATTCCCAAGGGATCATTGATGAATCACCACAGGATCTCGCTGTGGTCTTGAAAATTGATCCGGTTGCCATTGGCAAAGTGCTGGACCAGGAGAATTACATTGTGCTTGACAGTGGAACCACGCCGCTGAAGTATCACCAACTGCTGTCACCACGCGAATACCTGAGCGCTCAAAAAGATTACAAAGATGACACATTTTCGGCCGACATCGGTCCAGATGCCATCGTCAAGATGGTAGCTGCCGTCAACCTTGAGGACATGGTCGACCAGCTGCAGGCCAGAATCGAAACGGCCTCAACCCCCGCGTCCAAGGATAGCCTGGAACAAGAACTTGACGTCGTGACGTCCATTCGTGAGATCAATAGCCGCCCCAAAAGCAAGTTCACGTCCATTCCGCAATCGATGTATTGGGCAATCGTAACCATGACCACGGTCGGCTATGGCGACGTGGTTCCTCAAACTGCCGCAGGAAAAGTCATTTCGGCCATGTTGATCTTGCTTGGCTACAGCCTGATCATTGTGCCATCCACCTTTGTCAGTGCAGAATTCATTCAGCAACACCAGAAAAACACCGACCAAGCCGCGCCCTGTGAACAATGTGGGGCAATCGGCCAACGTAAAGACGCCGATTTCTGCTACCGTTGCGGTATCCGCTTTCAGCGATAACCATCCAACCACCCACGTCGACCCACGAGGCTCAGCATCGCTGCAGCAGCAAGCACGAGGCTCAGCATCGCTGCAGCAGCAAGCAAGGGGCTCAGCATTCCTGTAGCAGCAAGCAAGGGGTTGTTTGGATGCCTGGCAAACCGCGCACGCCAAACGGTCACTGCAGCACGCCTGTGGCTGCGACAAGCTCGCAGAAACCTTCCGGACTGGCAACGCTCATTGCTTCAACGAGCGATGCCTCACAGGATGCGATGCCTGACAGGATGCGATGGGCGACAGGAGGAACAGGGCCGCGGGCCGCACCCTAGCCGCCGTAATTCAGCACTGATCGACATCGATGAGGCTCAAGCCTTCGCTCGCCGCCAAGTTCGACGAGATGGATCAGGAACGCACACCCCACGACTTCAGCCCCTGTCTTTTCCAGCAAGCGGCAGCACGCCTCCATGGTTCCGCCTGTAGCCAGAAGATCGTCAACGAGCAGAACTCGCTGCCCCTTCTCCACCGCGTCCACGTGCAGATGGAGCTCATCACTGCCATACTCAAGATCGTAGGAGTGTGTGTGCGAGTCATACGGCAATTTGCCAGGTTTCCGAATGGGTACAAATCCAACCCCCAAACGCAGGGCCAGGGGAGCGGCAAAAATGAACCCACGAGCCTCAGCGGCCGCGATCACATCGATGTCCTCACCTTCGAACAATTCGGCCAAGGCATCAGTTGCTGCTTCTAAAGCATTTGCATCTGCCAACAGGGGTGTGATGTCTCGAAAGATGATCCCGGGCTTGGGGTAGTCTGCAACATCTCGAACAAATTTTTTCAAATCAACCATGGATACCTTCATTGCGATCAACAGCGGAAAGCGGCGGCAAACTTAGCATTGGACGTACAAACACTAAAGGACTCATCCCCATCAGGGAAGTGGCGGTCACCGGTTGGTAACCCGAAACCCCCTCGAATCAACTCACTCCAGCACCTCTCTGGCTTGTGCATGGTTCAAGTGAACGCTGGCCGGCCTTTGCCCCGAATTTTCGCATCGGTGGCAGGAACAAGCAGAGCAGGCCAAAATCCCGGAAAATCACTATCTCTGGCTGCCAACGTCGATTCACTTTGGTTCCAACTCTCGACCAATCACGGTAACATGAACACCATGAAATTCACCAAGATGCATGGTGCCGGCAATGACTACGTTTACGTGGATTGTTTCGCCGAGAAAGCGCCTTCGAACCTACCAGAACTTGCTCGCAACCTCTCACATCGTCACTTTGGCGTTGGTGCAGATGGTTTGATTTTGATTCGACCCAGCGAGATTGCCGACGCCAGAATGCAGATGTTCAATGCGGACGGCAGTGAATCAGAAATGTGCGGCAATGGAATCCGTTGTGTCGCAAAATACGTGCATGATCATGGACTCGCCAAAAAAACGTCGCTGAAGATCGAGACCGGTGCGGGGGTACTTGGAATTGACCTGCATGTGGCACCGGACGGAAAAGTGTCACAAGTGACAGTCGACATGGGAACACCGGAACTCGAAGCGTCAAAGATACCGACGACACTGCGGGACACCGGGCAAGTGATTGACATGGACGTTGAATTTGGCGGACAGGTCTTCAAGGCGACGTGCGTTTCGATGGGCAACCCGCATTGCATCGTTTTCGTTCAAGCAGCAACCGATGATTTGGTGCTTGGACTTGGGCCCGTGATCGAGAGTGATCCGCGTTTCCCCAATCGTACGAACATCGAATTCGTCGAAGTGATTTCACCCACCGAGGTTCGCCAACGGACTTGGGAACGGGGTTCAGGAGAAACCTGGGCATGTGGCACGGGCGCATCGGCCGTTTGCGTTGCCGGTTTCCTGACCAACCGCACCGAGCGTCGAATCACGAATCATTTGCTTGGAGGCGATCTGGTGCTGGAGTGGAATGTGTCAAACCAACACGTGATGATGACCGGGCCCGCCACCGAAGTGTTTACAGGATCCTGGAATCCCTGAACCATTCACCCATGCGTCTGTGAGATTAGAAACTGCGGGCGGGCGTTAGCACAAATCCATGGCATGCACAGGCGGCAATTGTCACAGCCAGCCATCAGCCAAAAGCAGTCGACCACTACCAACCGAAAGTCAGTACTTTGAGCACCGCCCCCGCACGCCCCGTGTCAGTCAGTGAATTGACCGGGCATATCAAAGCGATCCTTGAAGGCACGTTCCCCTCCATATGTGTCGAAGGTGAGATATCCGATCTCACGAGGCCCCGCAGCGGCCATCTGTATTTCACTCTCAAGGACGAACATTCTCAGATCCGCGGCGTGATCTGGCGCAGCACTGCGGCCAGAATGAAAACACAGATCAAAGAGGGTCAATCAGTTCTGTGCTTTGGTGACGTCGAGGTTTACGGTGCAAGGGGCACTTACTCGCTTGTGGTGCGCAAGGTGCAAACACAGGGTCTGGGGCCGCTTCAACAGGCGTTCCTGGAACTGAAACAGAAGCTCAATGCAGAAGGCCTTTTTGCAGCAGAGCGCAAACGGCAACTGCCACGTTTCCCAAAACGACTGGGAGTGGTCACGAGCCCCAGTGGTGCGGCCATCCGCGATTTTCTCAAGGCGGCCGCACAACGTTGGCCGGGCGTCGAGATTCTGATCATCCCAACCCTTGTTCAAGGACAGGGGGCATCGGACTCGATCGCCAAAGCAATCGAGTCGGCCCAACAAATCACCCCCCGGCTCGACACATTGGTGGTAACACGCGGAGGTGGCAGTCTGGAAGACCTGTGGTGCTTCAACGAGGAAAGCGTGGTCCGCGCCATTGCCCAGTGCCAGATCCCTACCATTTCCGCCGTCGGACACGAAGTCGACATCACCCTTTGTGACCTCGCCGCTGATGTCCGTGCTTTGACACCCACCGATGGTGCCACCTGCGCCCTTCCTGATCGAGATCTGATAATAGGAAGTCTGAATGATCTGCGATCCCGCTTGCATCGCAGCGTCAGAAATGGCCTCAAGGCGAGAAGGAATCGACTCAATTCACTCCAGACACGCTCCATCCTCAAACGTCCCCACGAATTGGTACAACGCAGATTCCGGCAACTCGATGAACTTGATGCCCGTGCCAGAAAATCCATGTTCACCCGCATGGAACTCAACAAAGCCAAACTTGGAAAAGCCGCGGCAACCCTGTCTGCTCTGTCACCCCTGAATGTGCTGGCTCGAGGATACAGCGTCACACTCGACTCAGAGGACAACACAATCCAAAACCCCTCCCAGCTTCAGCCCGGAGACACGATTCGCAGCCGTGTAGAACATGGTGATATTGAATCTGTGGTGAAGACCATCACTACCTATGACGATTGAATCTCAACCTTGGCTGTACTCCCCAAATCTTGCCGCATGCAATGAACCACCTCACCACCCACCACCTCGCTCCTCATCTTGCCTGTTTCCTGCTTGCAATCTTTTTGACAGGAACGGTCAGTGCACAGACCAACAAAGTCAAAGCTGCATCTGAAACATTAGAGTCATCGCAACAGATGACCAAGCCGGTCGGAGACCAGCAATTGAAATACCTGCTGCAGGAACCCTCGGGCGATGCACCTCAGCAAGGCTGGCCTGTGTTGCTGTTCCTGCATGGCTATGGCGAGTGCGGTGACGACCTTTCACAAGTCAAGAAACACGGCCCCCCCAAACTGATCGGTCGTTTTGAAGAACTGGCGGGTTGCATCGTGATTTCACCGCAGTGTCCGCGTCACAGTTGGTGGCGTACCGAGACCCTCAAATCCCTTGTTGACGAGGTCATCGCCGAACGTGATGACGTTGACAGGACTCGCTTGTACGTGACCGGACTCAGCATGGGTGGATATGGAATCTGGAGTTTCCTGTCCCGCCATCCCAACTATTTTGCCGCTGCGATTCCGATTTGTGGAGGTGGAAACCCGTTTAATCTGCCGGCCAACCGACCGGGTAGAAAGAGTGGTATTACCAATGAGTTCTCTCTCGCTGGATTGAAGAAAGCCAACACCCTGCCAATCTGGACATTTCACGGATCCGAGGACAGTTCCGTTCCGCTGGTAGAAACCAGGGTTCTTGTTGACACACTTCGTCAGGCGGGTAACCGGAAACTGAAGTTCACCGTCTACCAAGGTGCCGGACATGTCGCCGCCTGGGAACAGGCATACGACTCGCACGACACCTGGAAATGGCTTTTTTCCCAGTGAGCCTGCGAGGCCAACCTACCCAAGTCATTGATAAAAAAGCATCTGGCAACATGTGCGTCACATGTGATGTTCTCCCTCCAACTCTCACATCGATTCATTTAGTCTGAATCGGAACAAGCGTGTTTGCCTCAATGCGTGTCCCGCAGCAACGCTTACTCTGCACATCTCCACTCAAAGTGGCATCGGCACAGTCGGTTGCGGTCACTCGATTTCCCACAACGCAACCGCGTGAATTTAATTGTCACAACTGGAACGCATGGCATTAAAATCGATCACCTGTCCTTCATTTCGCGACTGTCCGTGGGTGCGGTGGCGTGTTATCGTTTCTGTTACTGGGGCGAATCATGACCCTTTACCGCAGTGAGTCCCACCTCGCAGCAATGCCCCGTTCCATGCCAACAGACCATCAACGAGTCCCCACCGTGAACCGCTCACTTCGACGCCTGACGCTTCCTGTTCTGACGCTTCCGTTTTTGGTTTTGTTTTTGTGCAGCGGCGTCAGCGCTGAACGCCCGAACATCCTGTTCTTATTTTCTGATGATCACGCAATCAAATCCATCTCGGCATACGGTGGACCGCTCGCCGAGGTTGCCCCAACCCCGAACATCGATCGGATCGCCCGGCAAGGTGCGGTGTTCACAAATTCCTTCTGCGCCAACTCAATCTGCGGGCCATCTCGGGCAACCATTTTGACGGGTAAGCACAGCCACAAGAACGGTTTCATGCGAAATGGAAACACGTTTGACCCGAACCAGTGGACGGTAGCCAAATCCCTTCAACAGGGAGGGTACAACACCGCAGTGATCGGAAAATGGCATCTTAAAACAAACCCGGTCGGCTTTGACCACTGGGAAATTTTTCCTGGGCAGGGCAGCTATTACAATCCCGTGTTTATCCAAATGGATGGCAGCAAACAGCGATTTGAAGGGTACGCCACCGACCTGACCACACAGAAGGCAATCAACTGGCTGAATGAGCGTGACAAGACAAAACCATTTTTCTTGATGTGCCAGCACAAAGCACCTCACCGCACATTCTCCCCGGCAATGCGTCACCTTGGATCATTCGATAATGCACAGATCCCCGAACCGGAAACATTGTTCGATGACTATTACAACCGCCATCCTTCTCTGGCGAAAAACGAAATGGAAATCGACCGCCACTTTGACTGGGCCTACGATGCAAAGGTCCGCAAGGATGAGCGTGGCGATGTCACACTTCCCAAGCCTGACCGGTACGGAACTCCCGAATACAATCGCATGACGCCTGCGCAAAAGAAGGAATGGGATGCTTATTTTGCACCCCGCAATCAAAGATTCCTCCAAGAATTCGCTACTGGCAAGATGAGTGACCAGGACGTTGTAAGGTGGAAATATCGTCGCTACATGCGCAACTATCTCAGCACGGTCAAAGCAGTCGATGAAAGCGTTGGGCGAATGCTCGACTATTTGGATGACAACGGCTTGGCTGACAACACGATTGTCATCTACTCATCAGATCAGGGATTCTTTCTTGGCGAGCATGGCTGGTACGACAAACGCTGGATGTTTGAAGAGTCGTTTCGGATGCCGTTTCTCATCCGTTGGCCCAACAAGGTGCAAGCCGGTTCACGTCCCGAACAACTGATTCAAAACATTGACTATGCACCCACGTTTCTTGATATCGCAGGGCTGGAAACACCGGAGGAAGTCCAAGGTGCATCCTTGGTCCCTCTGTTTGGAAAACAACCTAAGCCCTGGCGTGATTCGCTCTACTACGCCTACTACGAACTGGGTGAACATGCGGTGCCTCAGCACTTCGGGGTCCGTACCCAAAACCACAAGTTGATCTACTTTTCCAAAAGTGACCAGTGGAACCTGTATGACCTGAAGGAAGACCCCAACGAGTTGCGCAGTGTTCATGATGAACAAGACTATCAGGCAATCCGAACCGCCTTGACTGACGAGTTCACACGACTTCGTGAACTCTACGATGCACCACCTTTCCCCGCCCGTGCGAAGTAACAAGGTGCAGACACCTGACTTGCGTGCTGGACCAACGTGGTGGTTCCACGCCACTCGTCCATCGCCCGACCTGCGCATCTCGTGCACAAAATTCTGCCGACCCTGTGCCGGCAGTGTTTGCAGTCAGTGTTTGCAGCCAGTTCCTGCAATCAGTGCTGGCCGTGTGCCTGACTGGATCGGTGTCCGTTCACCCGATCCAGAAACCCCCTTATTTCCACTGATAGACTTTCAGTGCCTTGAGGTCGCGCACGATCACCAGATCATCCTGGATTGCGATGTGTGCCCATGAATTATCGGCCACTTTCATCCGATCATCAACTTCCAAAGCGACGCTCGATGGCGTGACCAACAGCAATTCCCCTGAGTTATCGAGTGCCAGGATCTTCTGTCCGTTGGTAGCCATGCTCCAGTACTTACCGAAGGGCGAACTGGTCCATCGGATTTCTCCATCTTCGGTACCAAGGGCTGTGGCTCGCTGATTTTTCTGATGCAGATAAATCGTGTCACCGATCAGGACAGGGGATGACATGTACCCTTGGCTTTTCTGGCTCCAAACCTCAGCAATGGACCACGCGTCGTCGTCACCTTTGGTGACTTCGAACAGTTGAGCTTTTCCACTGTGCGCGGTGTTGAATATACGATCGCCCTTGATGATAGGCGTCAGAATATTCATTCCGCGAAATGACTCAATGGGCTGCTTCCAGAGCACTTTGCCGTTTTCCAAGTCAACACCACAAAGTGCCTGGCGAGTCTGGACAACGAGTTGGCGTTTTCCTGCCAAGCTAGCGATGACGGGACTTGAGAACGACCCGCTACTCATCATCCCGTTGGTGTCTTCGAGGGAGGACCAGAGTACCTTCCCATCGGCCATGGAAACTTTGACTAGGGCGCCGCCAGACTGGACGTAAGCGACTTCGCCGTCGATCAAAGGTGAGCACACTGCCCCGAACGCGGGCAGAGGTGAACCCGTCTTGGAAGGAAAGTCGAGTCGCCAGTTCTCTTTCCCTGTTTTCGTATCGAGGCAAACAAGAACATCCCGCATCCCGAGGATCAGCAGGTTGTTGCCGGAGACTGCAGGGGTCGAACGAATCCAGTCTCCGTTGGACGCAGCAAAGAAAGGCACAGCCATTGCACCGGGCCATTCCTTTTCCCACACCAGGTCACCCGTCTTAACATCGTAGGCAGTGACTTTCTCCGTGGTCTTGTCAATCGTCTCTGTCGTGAACACGATTCCATCCTGGGTGATGGGACCGCTGTAACTTGGGGCGTGTGGTTTCTCCCACAACAGTTCCATTCGACCGTTGAGTGCATCGGGCCACTCACTTTCCGACAGTTGACTATCGCGGTTGGGTCCCCGCCACTGGTTCCAGTCGGCGGCAACAGCGTAACCGGGCAGAAAGGTGGAGAACGCGAGTAACGCATAGGAAAACGACTTGAGACACATTGCAAACCCTTTGGAAGGAGTCAGTTGAAGTGATTTGGCTACTGTAGGGTATGGGTAACCCCTGGCCCCACGCGTTTGCGGGGGCGATTCGGCTGAAAGTTCTGGGATGTGGGAAAGGTGGCATCCAACTCATCACGATGCTTGCGAAACCACGAGGCCACCAGCTGCAGGGTATGCGGATACTGGCCGTGTCCCCGCGGCAACCGTTCGGATGTCACGGCGGACCAATGACCAATTTTTTCATGCAGAAGATCGTATTCGCGTTGATCCCGCGGGGCCGCGACCACATCGGCGAGCTCACCGCAATGGATCAGATACCATGACCCACATCCGTCATAGCCTGGTACCGCATAAATAAAAGTGTATCGCCTACGGGCACGCGATAACATCACCAGCTTCCGATCGATGTATTCGAGTGATTTGATTGCCTCGTGAGCCCTCCCGGCGAGTTCATATTGCCGGTTTGCCGTCGCATTGCGCATCTGTTCGCGCATGGCTGCCAGCGGCTCATGATTGAATCCATCCAAAAAACTCTCGGCAGCGTTCACTTGCTGATCGTACTCGCTCCGTGTGCAGCCAGCCGCGCAGGGCCCAACACAGGTCCCAACTTCAAGCCGAAGGCATCCCGGACGGTGCTCAAGATCGAACAACTGCAACTGTTCGGCAAAATGAAACAGCTGTTTTTCACTACAGTCGCGCAGTAGGAACACCTTGTTGAGGCAGTCCACCGCACTGCGCATCCGAGCGGCCCCGTAGAACGGACCCTCAACGCCAATGCAATTGGGTGGAGGCACTGCAGCGAGGAAAAAGAACGCAGGGCTTTTCCCCAGGCACAGATAGACAGGTCGCTGACGTTGCGGGACACCCTGAACATTCCAGCGGGGCGAGAACCTGCGAATCAGATGCTGTTCGCGGACCAAAGCCGCAAATTCACTGGGCTGAGTTTCCCACTGGATCGCTCTGGCATTCTCAATGATCCTGCCACCTTTTTCTCGCGCATTGGAAGCCGCGAAATAGCTCAACAACCGCGACCGCAGCGATTTGCTTTTGCCCACATAGATCAGGCATCCCTTGCGATCCAACATGCCGTAAACGCCAGGCACGCGTGGACACGACTGCATGACCCGCTTTCTCAACTCATCCGCAGATTTTCCACCCACCACCTCAACCGGGCGTGGCTTGTGCGGATTGAACGGATCGGCCCCAAACCCGATCACTGGTTCGTCCCGCAAAATTTCATCCATGATGTCCCGTCCTTGAAACCCATCTCCCACATGATCATGCAATCCAACGATCGCGTGTTCCGCCAACGCTTCCAACGCCGCTGTCAACCAGAACTCTCTTCCCACCCGTCATGCCTGCACGTTGCAACCAGCCCGTACGGTGGGGCGACAAGCCATGATCAATCGAGCAATTCATCAATTTTGGCAGCCAGAATGAAGTCATTCTCGCTCAGACCACCGATTGCATGAGTGGTCAAATCAATCTTCAACTTGCGATACCCTGTGATATGCAAATCGGGATGATGTCCATCCGCCTCGGCGAGCTCGCCGATCTGATTGACCTTACTCATCACTTCAACAAAGTTCTTGCAGACAACACTTCGAGACACCCACTTGGCATCTTCCGAGAGCACCCAGCTGGGGGTGGTCTTCAAATAGACAGCGGCCTGCCCGGCTTCAATCACCGGGACTCCCCCCTCACAGGGTAAACACTTTTTCTGTCTCAGTGATTCGGTTGTTGGCTCAGTCATTCAGTTGGTTCCCTTGTCAGTTGTGTCAACACGTTTCGATCTTCCGGCGATACACGAAACTCACTTGCCGATTTGGTCAGCGAGGTCGTTCGCGTTATAAATTGCTCTCAGCGCTTCAATGATCCCGACCCCTGCAACACTGACAGCACGAGCCTGCTGGTCGCTGTAGAGGTAGTCGCTGGTGAGACTTTGTATATTTCCATCAAAGATCAATCCCACCAGTTCGCCGTCTCGATTGACCACGGGCGAGCCGCTGTTCCCGCCAATGATGTCAGCGGTGCAGACAAAATTCAGCTGAGTTTTCAAATTCACTTTTTTCTCAGCCGAGAGCCATGATTTTGGCAGATCAAAGTCCTGCTGGCCAGCATGAGCCAATGCATGCTGATAGGCACCTGCAAAGTCGGTGGTGGCAGATATTTTCTTACCATCTTCGACGTAGCCTTTGACTTCACCAAAGGCCAAACGCAACGTGAAAGTAGCGTCGGGGTAACCACCGGTTCCCTCGATCACGGTGACAGCCTGACTGACTTGGGCGTAAGCTTGACGTTCGCTTTCAGCGATGCGTTCATTTTCACTCCGCAGTCGGCGGTACTCTTTTTCCACTGCAAGTGCCAACACGATCATGGGATCGGTGCTGCCCGAAATGGCCTCATTTCCACCATCCACCAGTTTTTTTCGCTCTGCAACCGTTCCCAGTTTGGTTCCATTGACCAATTCTGCGGCGCGTTCTCGGGGGCTTTTCCCAGCCAGAACCTGTACGACCAGAGGATGATCTGCTCCCCAAGTTTCAATGAAGCGTGATAACTCGTCAGCGAGCTTGACCTGTTCGAGATCATCATAGACGGGCGCGGTGCTCAGCAGAGACTGCAACAGTGAATCGCGGGCTGCATCCGTGTAACCTCGTAAACGTTGCTCATTGGGCTTTTGGTCCTCTTGTCCTAACAGCACGATCTGCAATGCATACCCGAACAGACTGCTGCGAAAACTGACGGATTTTCCCAGCATCCCCGCCTTTTCATCCTGAATCGCGGCAATCTCCGGCCATGCCTCGGCCAAATTGCTGTCGGTAGGATGCTTGGCGAGAGCGGCCAACAATGTTTCTTCACGGCTCTGCTTGTCCTGCAGAGTGAGTGGGTTTTGCAAACCTGCCAACATGCCAGTGTACGCCTTGCGTGAGTTCTGAATCCCAAACAATTCATCACGGGCACGGCGGGAAGCCTCCTTTCCCTCCAAACTGAATTGCTGCATCAGAATTTCTTTTCGACGCAGATAATCCAGCAGATAGGGAATCCTCGAGTCTCGCAGATATTTCAATGCGGCAACGGTAAAGATTCGTTGAGTGCGACCAGGGTTTCCACTGACAAAAACCAGCTCACCTGACTTGAGCGGCTCAGCACTCCACTTCAAAAAGTTCTTGAGCTGGGCAGGCTTGCCATCTTCATAAACCCGCATGATGGTCGCATCGAGGTTGTAACGTGGGTACTCAAAATTATCCGCGTCGCCGCCAAAGAACGCTGCTTCCGTCTCCGGTGCCCAGACCAATCGCACGTCCGTGTACTTCTTGTACCGATAAAGATGATACTTTGCTCCGCCGAATAAAGTCACCACGTCACTGCGATACCCCGTGGCATCAAGCGACTCTTTCTCGATGTTTGCGATGATCGCCCGACGCTGCTTTGCCGATTCCGCTGGCGTCGCCTTCGCATCCACCGCCTGCTCGACACGACCCGTCACATCTTCGATCGACACCAACTGGTTCAATTCCAGATCCGGAGCCTTCAGCTCCTGTTCAATCGACGTCGCCAAGTAACCATGATCAATGAGGTTCCGCTCCGGAGTGCTCAGTTTGTGTAATGTGTCGCTGGCCACGTGATGATTGGTAAGCACCAACCCGTTACTGGAAATGAACGATCCCGATCCACCACTGTTAAATCGGACCGAACTGAGTCGGAGGTGATTGGCCCACTTCTCCGAAGCATCGAATCCATATCGATCCTGCAACGCCTTTGCCGGCAAGTCATTGAACAAAAACATGCCCTCATCACCCTTCAACTGGGGTGCCGAGGACAGAAAGGCTAATTGGGTCATCAGAAGAAAAACCAGTTGGAACTTCATTTGTCTTGAAACCAAGTCGGGGAATCGGAATCCGGAAGGTTTGATAGCAAACCGTTGGCGGTAGCATCATCGCGACCAGCGACTGCTAGTTTTAACGTTGAAAGATAGATTTTGCAGTGCCCTCTGAATTTCCACCCCAAAAAAAGCGAGGGAGGTCAAAAAACCGCGTTCCCGCGCGCAAGCAAGCGTTCCTATCGTAGAAAATCCAGCTTTTTCAGCCCCCCCATCGCTGGGCTGTTCACCATTGATGTGGCACATCGACCGGCAAAACGGTCTGGCAGCCTGCGAATCGAGCTGTTTAGACTCCGGATTGAAACAGACCACTCCGCGCGAAGGATCGCAACGATGTCGAAGAATGCTGCGCCCCGCATCCTCATTTGCCGAATGAGTTCACTTGGGGACACCGTTCAGACGATGCCGATTGCTTGTGCTCTGCGCGAAGCCTTTCCCAGCTCTCATCTGGCCTGGGTCGTTGAAAAGAGCTGCTCATCGATCATTCGTGAGCACCCTGCATTGAGCACCGTGATTCCGCTGGATACCGGTTGGTCAAAATCGCCCACAGGAATTCGCGACGCGGTTCGCATGATCAAGGCAGAAGGCTTTGATGTTCTGATTGATTGCGAAGGGACGATCTGTTCAGGCCTGCTGGGTTGGCTGACTGCGATCCCCAAGCGGATCGGGTTTACAGGTTCTCACGCGAGCGTGTTCAATCGGATGTTGACCACCGAGCGGATTGCGCCTGTTTTTGATCATCTGACCGATCGCTCGCTGGAACTGTTGATCCCGATCGGGATCCATTCTCCCCGCGTCCGTTGGCACTTACCGATTCCAGCCAAGGCGAGGTCATGGGCAACCCGCTGGCGGCGCAATATTCCGAATCCCAAAATAGCGATGCTTGATCCTGGCGTCGCACTGATGTCCGAACACTGGGACGCCAGAAATTTTGCAAGAATCGCGTGCCACCTTCGTGACGCCTATCAATACCGATGCATCATCTGTTGGAGTAGCAACGCGGAACGCGAGTTTGCAAATCGAATTGTCGAGCACTCGCGCGGCTCGGCAAGTTTGGCGCCTCATACAGATCTACAACACCTCGCAGCTTTATTGGAATTGTCAGACCTGTTCATCAGCGGCGACACTGAGCCATTGCATGTGTCGGTCGCTCTCGGCACTCCCACGATCAACCTGCACCCAGCGGCAACTCCCAAAAACAGCCGCATGTACCGTCAACTGACGCTGCAATCCGGTGTTGTCTCTGCAATCACGGAACACCCTGGAAAGTCTGAGGGCCGTTCAACACGAAGTCGCAAGAGTGTCCCCGCCCATGCGGTCAGCTACGCACGGGTCTGCGACGCTGTGGCTGAAATAGAAACCAAGCAGCGTCTATTGCGAGCCGGTTAAAAACTCGAACCACGGCTTGCCTCAAGATTCACCGCGAAACATGTCTGCATCTGCATCGCTCGGCATTCTCCAGTCGCCACGCGGCGAGAGGCTGACAGATCCAACCTTGGGCCCATCCGGGACGCAATTGCGTTTGAACTGATTGGCAAAGAAGCGGGCAAGAAACTTATCGAGAGTCGCCTCAATGATCTGGGCAGGGTAGGACTGTGTGAAGCTTGCATGTTGGGCCAGATACAGGATTTTCTCTTTACTGAATCCGTTCCGCACGAAGTGAAATAGAAAGAAGTCATGCAATTCATAGTCCCCGATTTCTGCCTCAGTGCTCTGCTGAATGGAGCCGTCAGCCGCAGGCGGCAGCAACTCGGGTGAAATGGGCGTATCGGCGACGCGATCCAAAAGGTCTTTCAATTTGCCACCGAAATCGTGTTCGGCAGCATACCGCACCAAAAACCTGACCAACGTCTTGGGAATGGATGTATTCACGTTGTACATGGAAATATGATCGGCGTTGTAGGTGCACCAGCCCAACGCCTGCTCACTCATATCGCCCGTCCCCAGCACAAAACCACGACTCATCAGCAGCATGGTACGAACACGGGCCTGAACATTTTCAAAGGTGAGATCGGCTGTTCCCACTGGCACTTCAACCAGCTGTTTCTGCAATGCCTCGACGGTGGTTTGCGGATCGATTTCAACCCCGAGCGGTTGGTGGCCCAGGGAACGAAAGGTATCCAGGCACAAGGCACGGATATCAATGCATTCGCCTGTGATCCCAGTTGCCGCGATCAACTGGTCGGCACTTTGTCGCGTATGCTCGGTGGTTCCAAATCCCGGCATGGTCACGCCATGAACATCAGCCCTCGATCTGCCCACAACGTCACAGGCTCGAATCGCAACCAGCAAGGCCAAAGTGCTGTCGAGTCCCCCGGAAACGCCAATCGACAGGGTTGTGTCTGCGGGCAGTCGTGACAATCGCTTGACCAGCCCCGCGATCTGGATTGCAAAAATCTCGCTGCACCGGTCCGCAAGTTCCTGTTCACCCGACGGCACGAACGGCTGGCCATCCACGATGCGTTTGAGTTCAGGACGGGTCGTTGCAGTGGGCTTGGATGCCGATTCACAATTGACGGTTCGGAATTCATGCTGGATTGTTCGCGCATCATCGAACGAGCCTGTCACGCGACGGTCGTGGTCCAGCCGCTGCAAATCGACATCTCTAGTGACGACCATCGAGGGCACGACCACCGGCTCGACACCATCGCCAATCCGGCGTGACTCACCGAGGACCACACCGTTTTCGGCAATCATGCAATGCCCACCGAACACAAGATCGGAAGTCGACTCCCCAGGGCCAGCCGATGAATAGGCATACGCAGCCAAACATCGACCTGATTGACTCCGCACAAGGTCGCGTCGCCAAGCCGCCTTGCCAATGGTCTCATTACTGGCCGACAGATTCAAAAGGACATTGGCACCTGCCAGCGAAGCATGGCTGCTGGGAGGGATTGGCATCCATAAATCTTCGCAGATCTCAATCCCAATGGTCGCTTGCCCACGCGAGAACAGAATGTCAGTTCCAAATGGGACATTCTGGCCCAGCACTTTGAGCATTTTTGGATCAGCCGCTGAAGCCGCGCGAAAATGGCGTTGCTCATAAAACTCGCGGTAATTGGGAAGATAGCTTTTCGGAACAATCCCGTGAATCGAACCATCAGCGACCAAAACCGCGCAATTCATCAACGCAGTTTGCACCGTCAGCGGCAGACCCACGACCACCATGGCTCCGTGACCGGCACTATGATCAGCGATCTGTTCCAGGGCGGCCAGACAACCACTCAACAGGCTGTCGGTCGCAAACAAGTCTCCGCAGGTGTATCCCGACAGCCCCAGCTCGGGAAGCACGATGAGGTCAGCATCCGTGCCATCAATCATCCCCACCGACGCCTTCGCGTTAGCCATCGGGTTGGCGACTGACAAGGCTGGCGCTGCGGCCGTGATTCGAAATATGCCGTGGTCGTACACTGGAGCGTGAGATCTGTTGAAAAGAAAAAAATACGTGCCAATCTAAATACTTGCCGGCAGTTGCAGCCAGCCAAAAGGAACGAGCCACCGAGCCGTTACTGTCTGAATGCCGTTACTGTCTGAAAGCCGTTGCTGTCTGAATGCCGTTGCTGTCTGAATGCCGTTGCTGCCTGAAAGCCGTTGCTGCGTGTAAAAAGGTACCTGACAACAGTGCTTGAAATCAGTGCTTGAAATCAGTGCTTGAAATCAGTGCTTGAAATCAGCGTGCCCACGTCACTGCCCGCCATGGGACGAGCATTTCGAGGTGCCTACCACCAACCTGTCCTGCACCTTGCCTCTTGTCCTGCACCTTGCCTCTTGTCCTGCACCTTGACTCTTGCCGTGCCCTCAGACTGTTGTTGGACCTCTAGTATAACCACGTCAGCTCAAATTGACTGCACTCACACCCCCATCAAGATGTTTCCACCTCGGATCTTGCTTTTTTCATCCCCCGATTTGGTAGCCTTGCTGGCGGTCAGGCGGATATTCGATACAGCCGCCCCAGCCCCTTCACCGTTGCCAGAACCCGCATGTCACCAATCACTCCTGCCCTGTTTGAATTTCTCACCGAGTTGTCAGAAAACAATCGACGCGAGTGGTTCAATCTGCACAAGAGCCGGTATCACGCGGATGTCCTTGATCCAGCCGTGGAATTGGTAAGCCAGCTGGTCAAACCGCTGGAAAGACTTGCACCGATGCTGGTCGCTTCACCCAAGCGTCATGGAGGCTCTGTGATGCGAATTTACAAGGACACACGTTTTTCCAAGGATAAAACACCCTATAAAACCAGCGTCGGGATTTCCTTACGTCATGAGGCAGACGGAACGATCCATGCGCCTGGCATTTATCTTCATTTGAATCCGGACGAGTCATTTCTGGGGGTAGGCTGCTGGCGTCCCGAGAGAACAGCCCTCGCCGCGATCCGTGCTTCGATCGTTGAACAACCCCAGTCGTGGAAACGGGCGATCGCATCAAAGCGTTTCTGCGCTCATTACGAACTTTCGGGTGATTCTCTGAAAACAGCCCCGCGGGGGATTGCTCGCGACCATCCCTTGATTCAGGATTTGCGGCGAATCGATTTCATTGGTGTTTCGCCACTGAAACCTTCCGAGATCTGCGCGGCAGAATTCATCTCTCAGTTGGAAATCCAAATCAAAGCCGCCAGACCAATGATGACCTTCCTGTGCGATGCCTTGAATGTGCCTTACTGAAGCAGCGGACGATTGAAGCAGCAAGGTTGCACATCAGGGCAGCAGAACGCGGCTTGAACCATGAGTGCACGAAGGGCATTTCCAGCCTCCGAACATGGAACAACACCGACTCTGGAACGTGGCTTGTGCCGCTCGCTCGTTGAATCCTAGATCGCGTCCTCAGCACTCAATCGGCTCGCGCGCGGCGGCAGCATTTCATCGAGTTGCTTGAGACGAGCGGGCATTGGCTCAGTGCTATCAGTTTGGTTTATCCACCAGTGCGAGAGCGTATCGGCAATTTCTGCATCACCAAAGTGCCACAACTCCATCGCTTCGCTGACAGGCAGTTTCTCGGCTCGCACCAGTTCGAGTTCCCGACCTGCATTGAGCACAAGAGGAACGGACACCAGCGACCACGGCAGCATCAATCGCAGGTCGTTTGAGGTTTCCCGTGCGTAGGAGTCGATTGCCATGCTGGTCACAAGCCACGCTACTCTCAACACCTCGGGCACACCGGGTTGAACATCGGTCAACATTGCTTCGAGCCAAAGTCTTGAGCTGGCAGCATCGTACCCACCATCTCCACCTCGCATGGGCTGCACCATGAGTGCAGTCACATGGGGCGTCCACCACTCATCAGGCGGACTGTCTCTCCAAATCTGTTTACCGACCTGATTGAGCAATCCGGGTCCAACAGTTTCCCAACGTTCTTTGAGTGGTCGTGCTCGCAATTCGAGTTGTTCCGAGAGTTTGGGATACCGACTTAGAAATGCAAGTCTCGCATCCCGCAAGCGGTTCACGATCGCCTTGGTGGTCTGCTCAACCTGCATTTCATTTTCACCCGCGGAGAGCAAGGCAATTCCGCAAGCGTTTTCCATCGACACATTTGACATGATTTGCAGCAGATACTGTTTCCAGAACTGGCTCACATCGACCCCAGACGCAAACAGTCGATTGTTCACCTCGGTGACTGGCTGAACCAGCAGTTGTTCTGTTTTCCTGTCGTTGCACTGCGTGCGAGTCGCCACCACGTAGGCGGCATGCGCGGCACTCAACTCAGGATGCGGAACCCATTCGATTGTCGTTCTACCGGCCAAGGTGTTAGCCCTCACACATGTGATCGTTGATCCAATTTTCCAGTTCTTCAAAATCAACTGGCGGTAAAACATTCAGATCGGGCCGCAGTTTCTTGGCCTCATGCAAATAAATGTGCTGAATATCAGACTGCCCCTTGTCAGTATTCCAATGCAGCATCATTCGGATGCAGAGCGGCAATGAATCAGGGACCGACAATTCGTAAGCACACAGCAGCGGAACCTCGAGCCACCCCAATTGCCGTGCAGCCAAAGCGGGAAACTCTGCGGTCAAATCACGGGTTACCGTGAATACCACACTGGCAACATCCGATGCTTCAATTTCGTTGCGTCGGATCATCAAAGCCAGCATCTGCCGCGTCGCGCGCAAAATCTGGTCGCGATCGTCAGCCTCGACAGTTGTCGCGCCACGCACTCCACGGCAAACGGTCATTCCCTGCTCACTAAAAATTGAATAAAACGGATTCGTGGACGACGACCCGGCGTCCACCCTGCAAACCGAATCATGGTAAAGCAACTATAGATCCACATCGTGGAAGCCGATACTCGGGTCAGTTCCCAAAATACGCAACCCGTCTTCGCTGAGAATCGCCAGATGCCCCCCGAACGCAGCAGCCACCAGGAAAAGATTATCAAAAATTACTATCGCAATCGAGATGCGATAGGACTGCAGAAGGCCCAGGAGGCAATCACCGAACTCTATCTCAGTGAGGGGAAAAAGCGGGTCACCATTTGGAAACGACTTGCCAGCCACTTGGAAAAAGTCGGTTTGCCCGCTGACCAAATCGAGCATTTACGTCAGCAGGATGACCCCGAACTGGTCGCCAATATCCTCAAGAAATTTGTCTGATAATTGAGCAACGTCCGCCCACAAGCGATGCCTCAAGCTCATGGGGCGTTACGGCTGCCCTCTCACCCGCGATGCAACACAACGTTGAGTCGCGTTGGACAGCAAACCTCCCAGTTTTTCCACGTGGGAGGAAACAAGACCTCAGCCAGAAGGTTTAATTTCCAAGAAAACCCCGCTTTCGGGCGAGAATCGAGCTTTCGGGCGAGAATCGAGCTTTCGGGTGAGAATCGAGCTTTCGGGTGAGAATCGAGCTTTCAGGCGAGAATCGAGGTTGGGGTACTGGCACTGCGGCATTAGGCATCACAAACGGAACGGTCAGCGAACAGAGCCCATGTCGCTCGGCAGTCCCGCAATGGCTCGAATGACCAACGCCGCTTTCATCGAATTGCCTGTGTTTTTGAATAGAAATGGCGATTCCACGGTCGTCGAAGGCCCCGGCGATTTGGACTGCTGACGATCTGTCTTGGCCTTCGGCACGAGCCAACCGATTGAGAGCCAGCCGTGCCTCTGCCGAGGCCAAAATCGAGCCCAACCCCATTCCGATGACCACATTCGGCCCCAAATTGTGTTGCCAGCAGACGCTAGAAACGATCTCAGATGGGCGTCAGGGGCGTCCATTGTTCCCCCCCGCTTAACGGCCAGCCTTGCAGCAGCCGTCAGCACCCTTATCATTTGGGGCAAGGACTCCGGCACGTGTGTATTTCAAAGGCCCCCCAATGACATTGTTCTTCGGTGATTTCGCCAACCAGACAAGCTTGCTTGGGGCATCAATGTCCTCTGCAATTCTGACGCCCCCAGGGGCCCTGCTTTTAGGTCAGGACACTTCGATCGCCACCACCCTTCTCTACGGCGTGCTAGGTGTATGCGGTCTTCTGGCACTCATGGTTCTATTTTTTGTTGCCCGCTACTGGAAACTGTGGTTTCAGGCATACATGTCGGCGGCGGACATTCAGCTGCACAGTTTGATTCGCATGCATTTCACCAAAGTCAATCCAAACGTGGTTGTGCAAGCCAAAGTGATGTCGGCCCAGGCAGAGCTCGACACCAACCGTGACACGGGTATCAGCACACGTCGCTTGGAAGCACATTATCTGGCCGGCGGCAACGTGATGAATGTGATTCACGCAATCATTGCGGCCCACCGTGCAGAGATCCCTTTGGATTTTGATCAGGCCGCAGCGATTGACCTTGCCGGACGCGACGTTCTGGATGCCGTTCAGACGAGTGTCTACCCCAAGGTGATCGATTGTCCGGACCCGAGCCGCAGTGGAAAGACAACCTTGAGCGCTATCACCAAAAACGGAATCGAGCTTCGCGTTCGTGCACGAGTGACGGTTCGGACCAATATCGCTCAGCTGATTGGTGGTGCAACCGAAGACACCATCATTGCTCGCGTAGGCGAAGCAATCATCAGTTCGATCGGATCAGCGGAAACCCATTTCCACGTTCTCGAGAATCCCGACATGATCACCCGGGTGGTGTTGTCGCGTGGATTGGATGCCCAAACGGCTTTTGAAATTGTGTCGATCGACATCGCTGACATTGACGTTGGCGAGAACATCGGTGCTCGGCTGCAAACTGACCAAGCAGAAGCTGACACGCGAGTAGCTCGAGCTCAGGCTGAACGAAGGCGTGCCGAGGCGATTGCTGAGGAGCAGCAGATGAAGGCAAGAGTTACCGAAAATCGCTCTCAATTTGTTCTTGCTGAGGCCGAGGTTCCCCGAGCCATGGCCGAAGCGTTCAAAGCCGGCCGCATCAACACCGGTTCGTAATTCGTACAACCGTGGTTCGTACAACCGTGGCTGGTCAGTTGCGGTGTGCTGGGTTTTTCGCACGCTGCCTGGTGACCCTTTCTGCCTGATGAGATACGGGCCCCGATGAGACACCGGTGTTCACCGTTCGGGCCACACACATGTCTTTTGTGTTGGCTGAACCGATCTGCCAGCTCACTGAGTCACATTGACTGTCGATCGATGGTTGACCGTTTCCCCAGCGATCCATTTGGATCGTCCATTTGCAGAACATTGACACTTGGCAAGCAAATCCTATCGCGTGAGTTTCCTTGGCGGAAACGGTTATCAGCTCGCTGGCATTGTTGATCCGCCGAACCAGAGCGAAGAGGACAATCAACCCGACCACGTTGATGCTCCGCCGGTCGCAGTCTTCAGTCATTGCTTTACATGCAACAAGGACTTGAAGGCCATTGTCCGCATCTCACGTGCTCTTGCCGCGCAGGGGATCGCGGTTCTTCGTTATGACATGACAGGGCTGGGCGGAAGCGGTGGTGATTTTGCCGAAACCAATTTCAGTACGAATCAAAAAGACCTGTCAGCCGCGATTCGTTTTGCTGAGTCAGAACTTGGCCCGGTCACTGCCCTGATTGGGCACAGCTTTGGTGGCGCAGTCTCACTTGCCCATGCAGGTCAAGCCTCAGATGGTAACAGCGAAACACTCAAGGCAGTGATCACACTCGCCTCACCCAGCGACACTCAACATCTGGCAACCTTATTGTCGCGCCGTGACCCTGACATTGAGAAACTGGGCAGGGGCAGTGTCACCATTGGCGGCATCCGCTGGGAAATCACCGAGCAGATGCTAAGGGATTTTCGCTCACACGATCTCCCCAACATGATTACCGGTATCAAAGCAGCCACGCTGCTCTTCCACTCACCGACCGATGAGACGGTGAATTTTGACCATGCTCTCAGAATCATGGGTCTGATCCAAAATGCACCCAACAACCCCTGGTTTCCCAGCCTGATCGCGCTCCACGGGGCTGACCACCTGCTGGTCAAAGCGTCCGAGGATATTCCATTCGTGGCAGACAGCGCTGCGACATTTCTGCACCGCTACGCGAGCCAAACCTGAGCGACGCGGACCAATTCAAAACGTTGACCGTCTCTGCCCCCTGCTACCTTCAAAGCCTCGCTCGACGTGGAAGTGACGCCGGAACTTGCCCCAAAGTCTCGCCTCCACCCAGCAGCCCTGCACCCAGCAGCCCAGCAGCCCTGCACCCAGCAGCCCTGCACCCAGCAGCCCTGCACCCAAGCCAACCTCTTTGCTTTTGGCTCAAACATGGTTCCCGAATTGATCGCTGATTTTTTCCCAGCTCTGTTCGGCGCCTGAAAACTACGGCTGTGGCGTTTCAGTTGAGCGGCTTCACACATCCGATCCAATCAACGCTTGCCGAGCACACGATAGACCTCGGCAGCATCTGTCACCCCACGCTGCACATAAGATGCAGCCATGTCATGCAGATCAACGGCTCCCTGTTCGCGTGCAGCCGTTCTCATTTTCTGAATTGACTCGCCCGCTTGCAGTGTATCCGCGAGGGCTTCCCCCACAGGGTCTCGGGTATCCAACCGTACAATCTGCGAGATCGCGACTCTTCCTTGATAGCCTGTTCCCGTGCAATCGGCACAGCCATCACTGGTCGCGTGCACGGTCGCCTGTCGGGCTCGTACGCTGCTGCTGTGGGTTTGATCGCTGCTGCTGTGGGTTTGATCGGCGTGACAGGTTTTGCAGATTCTTCTCAGGAGACGTTGATTGATCACTGCTCTCACGCCACTACGAACCAGATGGTGTGGGACCCCCAACTGTGTGAGTCTTCGCAGCGCGGAGGCAACGTCGGTGCTATGCAGCGACGAAAAGATGAGGTGTCCCGTCAGCGAAGCTTGCACCGCAGCCTCGGCTGTTTCTGGATCACGAATTTCACTCACCAGCAGCACTTCGCTATCCTGCCGGACCGCACTCTTCAGTGCGCTGG
Organism: Planctomycetaceae bacterium; assembly: GCA_002862205.1. Lineage (GTDB taxonomy): Bacteria > Planctomycetota > Planctomycetia > Pirellulales > Pirellulaceae > Rubripirellula. The sequence continues at coordinate 46,475 of PKCN01000398.1, forward strand.
CAAGCGTCAAACCACTGACAGGATCCAGTTCGCTTTGGCTGATCGATTCCACAAGCGTTTCGACGGGATCCTCGATGGTCATCACGCTTCGCCGGGGCTTGCCTGCTGCGATCTCACGTAACAGCGCATACATTGTGGTGGTCTTTCCGCTTCCCGCAGGGCCAGAAAGCAAAACAAGCCCATTGGTCTGCTCACATAACGTGACAAGCGTCTTCTGCTGCTCATCATCGAGCCCCAACGACGACACCGTCTCAAAAGCTCCTTGCTGCCGCAGAATCCGCACCACTCCTCGCGGCCCATGGACGGTGGGAAATACACCAAGCCGCATCGAGATGGTCCCCTGAGTGCGTTTCTCATCCTCTGTCCCACTCCATGCCAACCGTCCTTCCATGGGCGTTCCACTACGATAAGTGGGCAGCCCCGCCAACACCATCATTCGCGAGACAGGATCGCCCGAACCACCCCCGGGCAACGTCCCCCTGACCGAAAGCACGCCATCTACCCGGAACAGAATTTCCCAACCTGCAGCGCGTGGCTGCAGATGGATGTCGGACGCACCACAATCAATCGCCAGCGTTAGCACGGCGTTGACCGCATCAACGGCAAAATGTTCGTCCTTGGGGTTCAGTTCTGGAAGGTTAAGCCGAGTTTCCAAGTGGGACGTCATGCACTTCTTCCTCTCGGGCTTCCGGTTGAAAGCCTCCAACAAACCGTAGCCAGCATCACAATGATCTCCTGACCTTTGGCGTTACTTTAACGGATTCACTCGTGCACGCCCTTGGCACGCTGCAGATTCGCGTCAGGAAAGGTGCCGATCTACGTCATTGAATGCTCGCTCATGAGCGAAACAAAAGGTTTTCCAGTCTTCAACTTAGGGGATCCCAGTTTGACCCCGTGCATCCAAACCAGGTCCCATTGCCCGCAGCAGTGACCATCCCTAATCCTCCGGCATGGCTTGTCGTCTCACCTGACGCACAAAAAAACCCGACTCGAATCAACCTTCGAGTCGGGTCATGGATAGGTTTTCAAGCTGCCTGCTGGGCAAACTTACTCTGCTGCTGGAGCGGGCTTTTTCTTTTCTGATTGATCACCTTTGCCTTGGCCGCCTTTTTTCTTGCCTTTTTTGGTGTTAGTGAACCGCTTCATCCGGGCAGGAAGTTTGGCTTTTTGATCATCATCAAGCAAAGCCACCACTGACTTGTGAAACTCCATTCGAACTTCGTTGCAAACTTTCAGAGCCTTGGCGTGCGCTTCGCTGAAACCAGCTTCTTTGTTGATCGCCTCTACCAACTCAGCACCTTTCTTCTCTGAATCCTGCATAGCTTTGAAAACTTCCTGACGCTTTTTCTGCAGTTCGCTGGTAATGCCCGCGTCATCTTTGATCTTTTTCATTTTCGCAGTAACGTCTTTGCCAAGCTCTTTTACCTTGGCAACCTGCTCATCAGTGAGCCCTACATCTTGCAGTTGCTTCAATAGCTGCCCGCCCGCATTGTATTGGCCCTTGTTTCCTTTTTTCTTTTTCTTCTCTTTCTCATCATCCGCTGCGAACGCTGGAATGGTGATCAATGCCGCCAAAGCAAGCAGGCCAAACACTTTGAAATTCATAAAAGTCTCGTCTATGTAATGGAGTTGAGTATTCGCGTTCCAATGAGTGAGGCCGCGACGATCCAAGAGTGTAATCACTCATCAAACCGATCGTCCACCATTGCCATGCGATTTCTCGTTTCGGTCATGACGGTTTGTCCGTTTGTACGCCCTACAGATCGATACGCGAGCTACTGCGGCGTTATCGGGGAAGTACCGGGGCGACCTGCTGCCCCCAAAAAAGCGACTCACCACTTCCCCACTTCAAAACTTCAGCTCAACCGCCTGCCAGCCAGCATGACACGAGATCACAGCTCACGAGATCACCACTCACCCCTAGCCGACGGTTCCCGCCGATTTATCGTTGCTGCAATTTGATCGTGCCAGCTGCACTCACCCCAGCCAATGTTCGTTGGCTCAACCGAGGGTTTGACCGCCATCAACGCTGAGCAATTGCCCCGTCGCCATGCTTGTTCCCAATGCGAAAAAGACGACGGCATCGGCGATGTCATCGGGCATCGAAGCCTTGGGTAACGGGTAATCTGCCACCATATCTTCGATCCTGGTCCCAGGGTTCCCCTCACGAATCCAACGGCTTTCAATCGGGCCCGGACAGACGGCGTTGACACGAATCTCGGGAGCCAATGCACGAGCCAAAGATTTGGTCATGGTATTGAGTGCGGCTTTGCTGGCGCAATAGGCAACCGACGAACCACTTCCTGTAATTCCGGCGACCGAACTGATATTCACCACCGCTCCCCCGTCACCTTCTTTTAACAGAGATGTAGCGGCCCGCGTTACAAAGAATGCTCCCTTGACATTGACGGCGAGAATGCGATCCCACAATTCTTCTGTCATCGCATCGAGATCTGCGTGCTCGATGAAGCTGGTCGTGGCCGCATTATTCACCACCACATCGAGACGCCCAAACTGATCCTTGATCTTACCAATCATTTGCTGCACCGACGCATCATCAGACACATCGCACTGGCTGAGCAACACCTTGGCACTGAGGGACTTCGCTTTGAGGACCGTTTCAGCAGCCTCATCGGCACTGCGTGAATAATTCACAATCACGTCAAATCCACGGGCTGCAAACTGCAACACACACGCCCGCCCGACTCCTGTGGCTGATCCGGTTACCAATGCAACGGGTCGATCCTTGGAATTCATCTCAACACCTCTCCATCATTCGTTCATTGAAACGTTCTGTTTATCACGGTGTATCTTTCATCGGCAAGACGGATTTCGCTCAGATTTTTGCTCAGATTTTTGCTCAGGATTTCGCTCAGGATTTCGCAGCACAAAAGTACGCCCACTTCGGAGCGATCTGTTCTCTTCAGATCTTTAGAATCCGAACCAGCCTGGCTTCACCGCTGCTGACCTCGTGGGTCCCTTCCGCTGTCTTGACCAGCAGTGCGCCACCTTCGGATATTCCTGCCGCATGTCCCACACACTCGCGGTTCATGTGCTGAAAGCTTATCTGCTGTCCGGTCAGTAAACACCTGCTACGAAAACCCTCAACAACGCTTTTTGGCAAATCGAGGGCTTCAGCAACCGCGCTGAGAATGGATTCCACCAGCGGTTGCAGAATTTCATATCGGGCAAGTTGTCGCCCCACCACCTGCGACAAACTTTTCGAAGAGATCCCAAGGGCATTCCTTTCCAGGCCAGGTTCTGAGGACACATTGAGCCCGACGCCTATCACGGTCAATCCAGTCGCTTCAGCGCTGGTTTCCAGCAATACTCCCGCTACTTTTCCACCGCTAATGTACACATCATTGGGCCACTTCAGTTTTGCGTTCAGAGGTGCAAACTCGAAATCGATAAATCGTGCAATGCCCAAACCGACTGCCAATGGCAAAAGCCGACTCTGCTGGACAGCATTTTCTGGCCGTGCCACAACCAGCGAGAACGTCAATGTGCCACCATCGCTTTGCCACGACCTACCGTGACGTCCTCGGCCCGCGGTCTGTTGATCCGTCAGATAACAACGCGGCAAGAGCGACTCCTGGATCACTCCACTGCGGACATCCTGCAATGCTTTGGTGTTGGTTGACGGCGTGGTTTTACAATAATCCACAGAACCACAGACACCGGACTCAATCAAGCCTTCAACAGCCCGAACCCCAGCCAATTCGACATCTCCGTCCACAACAAGCACTGTCAATCCACTCCTATCGCATTTATCCTGTCGACGTCATTGGGATCCATACGTGATTCGCAGCCCAATTCATCGCAAGGCGACAACATACAGCAGAGCCAACAACACAATCAGCCCCACTGCGACCCATCTCCAAATTGCAGGTGTCTGACGATTCAAACCCGACTCGGAAAACTCATCCGCAATGTAATCGTCATAGTCGAAGTCATCTTCTCCCGTGTCGATTTCCTCACTCCATCCATCTGTATCACTACTGCCGCACTCGCGACAGAAGTTGGCACCCCCGGCTAGCACTGCGCCGCAATGCGGGCATCCCATGTAATCATCGCGTTCAGACATCATCCCAGCAGGATATCGCACCGGCTTGCCCGAAAGGAACCCCGGCTGCCCCATCATCAACTTGAGCTCCCCGGGTGATCGAGCAGAGAC
>PKCN01000270.1 GCA_002862205.1 Planctomycetaceae bacterium
GCGAACAGCGAACTGCAATCAAACTACCATGCCACCAACCACAATTGTGCAATCGCGAGAAAGAAGGAAACATTTCCTTGAGCAAACCGCCAGTTTGCACCATTGAATCCTGGGCAGCATGCGAGGAAACTGACCCCGGGACTTCGACTTGAACCGCATCGCTGAGCTTCTCCAACGAACCTGCCTCGCCTCAGCAGGAGCCAGCAGCCTTTCATGGGAATGCTTCACTTTCAGCCTTGCCCATGGCTGCCACGCGGGCATTTTCATTCCGGGGGTACTGTTTGAGAAATGAGGCCAGACGATTCCAGCGCGTCTCATTTCAACCACTATTTCTATGAGGCACTCGCTGAAACAGCCGTAACACAACGGCGATGCTTTCGGAGTCTGCAGGCACACGACCAGCTATAAAAAAAGGCAGACTGCAATCACTGCAATCTGCCTAAGCGGAGGACACGGGGCTCGAACCCGCAGCCCCTTGCGGGGTACCTCAGTTCCAGTGAGGCCGCTCACCAATTCGCTTATCCTCCGGGCGAAGTCCTGCACATTCTTGCGAGCGTTTCAATTCTATGCAATGACAGGCAAAGCAGAGTTTTCTCGACAAACACTCACGTTCATTCTGTGCAGAGATACTCTCCAGATCAATCAAAAGCGGTTTTCGCACCGCTGATCAACTTGATAAATTCATTATTGTTCTCGAAGCGTCCGAGCTGCTTGGTCAACTGCTCCATGGCGTCACAGGGATGCATGCTACTGAGGGTACGTCGAAGCATGGTGACCGCTTCATACGTCTCTTCATCATGCAACAATTCTTCGCGGCGTGTCCCGCTCTGCGAGATATCGATTGATGGCCAAACCCGTCGATCTGCAAGGCGGCGATCGAGTACCAGTTCCATATTCCCGGTACCCTTGAACTCCTGGAAAATAGCCTCGTCCATACGACTGTTCGTATCGATAAGTGCAGTACCAACCACAGTCATCGATCCACCTTGCTCAAACGCACGGGCAGTCGCAAACAATTTCTTGGGAATATCCATGGCCTTGATATCCAAACCACCCGTCATCGTGGCTCCACCGCGGCCGGATCGCCCTACCCATTTATTGAAAGCACGAGCCAAACGCGTAATGGAATCCAGCATCAGGAATACATCCTGCCCCATTTCTGCCAACCTACGAGCTCGATCAATCACCAATTGACTCAGACGGACGTGACTTTCAACATCCATGTCCAGACTACTTGCGATTACCTCACCACCGGTCACGTTCCGTCGCATGTCGGTCACTTCTTCTGGTCGCTCATCGATCAGCAGAACCATCAACTTGACGTCAGGATGATTGGCCGCGACCCCGCTGGCGATATCCTGCAACATGACTGTCTTTCCACTTCTGGGTGGCGCGACAATCAGCGCCCGTTGGCCTTTTCCCATCGGCGCCAACAAATCGATCACGCGATTGGTCAGTGGCTTGCGACCAACCTCCAAATGCAACCATTGTTCGGGATTGATCGGTGTCAAAGCATCGAAACTCTTGACATCGGGATACTTTTCGGGATCCATCCCATCAACGTCGAGGATCTCGCGAACCCTTGGACCCTGCTGACGCCGAGCCTCTTGGACCATCGCCTTGAGGTAAACACCCTGCCGTAACCCGAATCGTTCAATCATGGTGCCGGGAACGAAAGGATCACTGCGTTCCCGCGAGTAATTATTGTCTGCATTCCTGAGGAAACCGTACCCGTTGGGATGCAATTCGAGGATGCCTTCACCCTCCTCTAACGGTGCATCACTGGGGATGTCTGCTGGCTCGCGATCAGAATGACCTCCACCGTTGCCTCCACCACCACCGCCACCGCCGCCGCCGCCGCCGCCACCACCGCGCCTGCGACGACGAGCTCTCGGTTTTCCGTTTCCACCGGAACCAGATCCGTTAGAACCCGAATTATTTCGGCCACGATTTGTGCGTTTTTTTTTCGCCATGTGTCATCCAGAGTGCTCTTCGCGTCAAAAAATCAATTCGCCAAGGAGACTACTGAGTCGATACTGAATCAAAGACCAACTTGGATCACTGTGATGAACACAGTTCGCAAAGTTTCGAATCTGATTCCTTCAACTCAAAGCCTTCCATTAAGGCAGAAGATTCAGTGACTTGTCAGCAAGATTGAAAGATTTACCGCGACAGGAACAGAGTGATAAAAACCTTCGCTATTGAAGCAGCGGTAAAGCCCCGCAAAGGTCAAAACTGTTTGTATTGTTTAGTTGTAAATTCACCGATGAATATCCGTTTCTCAACCAAGCCTGATTTTTGAGGCAGCGACACGCAAACGCCTGCCCTGGCTGAGTCACTATTTTTTCGAGCGTTTCGCATTGGCTGCATCTGAGTCAGCAGCATCCCGAGGATCTCTTTTCCAGTGGCTGGAACAAACTGTAAACGTATCCCACGAATGGTGAGTGGAAATGGCGTCAATGCTTCTGTGGCTTCCGGCCACCAATGCACTTTTTAGGTCTTTGAGGAACTTATTTCTATGAAGTTTAATGAACCGTTTCTTTCGGTTCGTTAGGAGGATGTAATCCGGCCAAGGCCGTCGATCCTCATGCATGTCATGGATCCGATCGCAGACAAAACATCCGTATTCCCCAAGATTTTGATGTCCAAAATCCTTGGTGAAGTGTGGTGGTCGCAGGTGCGGTGTCACCACATCAGAGGGACGCGATCAAGACGTCCAAGGAGAGGCAGCCGAGTCGTGAAACTCCCGTGCCTTCAGCTTCGAATGAAATATAAGCCCTGAAATGGCCATGTCAAGCCTGATTAGTGAAGATATACCCCACCAGAATGGGCGGGTCCCCCAAGATCACGCTAGCGTCAAAGTCGACCTAATTTGTAGGTTCGTATCAAGCCGCAGAGTCCCTGTGGCCGATCAGAAGCATGCGTGAGGTACGTTTTTCTCGCAATTGCCATTAGTTTTTACATTAAATCGAAGACAGGAAGCAGGTTTGATGCGCACGGCAGCCCCCAAACTATTGGTCATGATGGCAGTATCGCTCATGACTTCTCATGTCGCCCAAGCAGAGATTTCTTGGGAATCAGACCTCCGCACCGCCCACCAAAAAGCTGTTGCAGAAAATAAATTACTGCTGCTTCACTTTTACAGTGATAACTGCATCTGGTGCGATCGCCTCGAAGCAGGTGCGTTCAAACAGGGAAATGTCGACCAGGCCATCGGCCGCGACTATATCGCTTTGAAAGTACATGCCAAAAAGAGCGGCAAACTAGCCAGTCTATTCAAAGTCTCCAAGTTCCCCACGGATGTCATTGTCACCACCGAGGGCCAAACACTTGCTCATCGTGTCAGCCCTCAGCAGCCCGAGCGCTACGTGGCCATGCTGACAGGCTGCGTTGCATCCAAACCCGTCGCCCAAGTTGCAGAAAACATTGATCAGAAACCACTGCAGCAAGCACCTGTGACTGGCACCACAACAAAACCAGATCCGACATTGCCAGCCACGCCGAACAACGAACTGTCCACGACCCCCAGACCTCGCCTCAGCAGCGGGGTCGAAGCCCGACTCGCTGGCTCTCGTGGCCCCAGCACGAATTTGCCGAATTCGTCATCCAATGAAACATTCAGCCAATTACCTGTGCCGGGCAACGCTGCTTACGGGACGGCGCCTGCCGCTCCGCAATTGTCTTTGCCCAACTCCCAGCCAGGTGCTCCCAGCAGCAACCAACCCGCTGCCGATCCTGTCGATGACTTGGGTCCCGAAACTCAATCGCCATCCAATCAAGTACCAACGGCAATTGTGAAGCCTGAACTTGCCATGCAGGGCTTCTGCGCGGTGACCGTCATCAACGAAAATCGTTGGATCGAAGGCAGATCCGAATACGGTGTGATCCATCTTGGAAAGCTTTATCTGTTCTCAAGCCAGCAAGCGATGGGTTCATTCCTGGCCGATCCCGCTCCCTTCACTCCCGTCCTCAATGAAATTGACGTGGTACGATTTTTCGAAGAACGCAAAATCGTGAAAGGCAAGCGAGAATTTGGGGTGCTCGATCCGGTCCACAATCGCATGTTCTTTTTCGCCGATGAAGCCGCTTTAAAACATTTTGAAAATGAATACGAGCGTTACACAGATGCGGCGATCGAGGTGATGGAAACAGCTGTCAAAGAAGCAAATCCCGGAACCTGATTTCACCGCAGCCGAAACGACATAACACAAAATGGCGGTCAGCCTGAAAGCATGACCGCCATTTTTCTTTACAAAGAACGACTACTGCTCGATGAATCATCAAATATCATCGTGAATCGCAAGCGAGAACGAACCCAGTCACACCACCGTGCTTGTAGCGGATTCCAAGCAGGTCGAGAATTGGTCGCCCCTCAGGTATTGGGCGGATGGCGCAGCATAACTGGGCCGAAGCCTGAGCAGCACAGCAAGTGCCACAAGCAAAAATGCAATGGAGAGCAGCACCCAAACTGCCCTCGCAGCCATTTTCCCGTAACGTTGCGTGACTCGCTGAAAGGTTCGCAACTGATAGGGCGCTTCCCAAGGACCAACACCAATCAACAACCCCAGCAACGACAAAACGATTGCCAGACTACCAACGAGAATCTCGTCCGGATTCACAGCTTACCTCTCTGCTTTTCTTTGCACGGGATTAGTCAACTTTGCACGGAATGGGCCGTGACTCAATTCATTCGTCTCGAATTCTAACCGGTCACCGTCAAGAATAAAAAGCACCTTGTGCTCATTTGTCGTCAGCTTACAAAACTCGCGTCATCCTTTCCTGGGCACAAAAACGCAGGAACAGTAGGAGGCTGTCCTGTAGGGTGCTGCCACAATCCAGTTGGAATCACGTCAGCCATCATTCCACTTCGCCAATCTGAACGCTTGGTAACAGAGAACTAGGCAGTAGGACGCTGGGCAGTAGGACGCTGGGCAGTAGCGATTTTCCGTGCTGCCTGCAGCAGGTTACTCAGGGGAGTGGTGACTGCGCCCCCATCACCGCAGCGATCCCCCTTCGCTCCGTAATCCAAAGCATTTCATCAAGAGTCGGCACGCCGCATCTTTCGACGCAGAGTTCGTATCTGAAGTCGCACCGACTCAAGATCTGGACAGATGCTCAATGCCCTCCGCAATGCCATCAGGGCCCCGGGGTTATCATTCAACTCAATCCTGCAACGTGCCAGCCCTTGCCACGCAGGATAGTGAAAACGGCAATACCACAAGCACGCGCGATACACTCCCTCTGCCTGAAAGTGGTCCCCCACTCCATGCCAACAAATAGCCAACTGATGATGGGCTTCAGCAAACCGCGGCGCCTGTGCCACCAGATCCTCGGCTAGGCTGATTGCCTTTTGGTATTCACCACCATCGTTTATATGCATCACCCTGAGCAGATGTTGCTGATGCAGGGAGGCACAATTCCTGAGTAGGATTGCCCTGAATGAATCATCTGCTGCAAGTCGGACGCCACGATCAGGGTCATTCAATACTCTCGCAAGCGGCGAAATCGAATGCTCATTCCCGAGTATTCCGAGGGCAAGGGCCGCGGCACGACGAGTCTCGGGTTCTCCACGTCTCAGAAGCGTCAATAGCGTGAACTGCGAATAATGCTCATCAACCTCCCATGCGAATGCCGCGGAGTCCGATGAAGATAAATAACGTCGATATGCCGTCGCCAGACGATTCGATTTAAGTGCCGGGGAAGTCACCTTCGCTCCATGGTCAGTGGACATCTTTCCTTGGTGCCGACGCGAGAACTGCGGCAAGAGAGGATCCATGACCTCCCCCACGTGCAGCTACGACAAATCCATCACACTACGCACACCGCTGCGCCGTACCACAAGCCCCCCGCGCAGGAAGCCTGACGACTCAGCGATGCCAATGCTTAGCGATCGCGTCTCGCGAGTCTAGTCAGGACAGCAGATGACTACAAGCAATGAAACAACTCAGAAACACAATAATCCGAGTCGCCTAAAGAAGCTCCTGCAATCATCAAAACATCGTACTTGGCAAGACTGTAAATACAATTTTGCAAACTCATGCTATCACGGCATTTGGGTCATCTGCAGTCGAGTGAAATCGCAGTTTCCATCACAGGGCTCACAAGACACCTGGAAAAAAAAATCTTCAGCCAATCAACCCCACCATTGGGTCTTAAAAACTGCCTAATCGTACAACTCCAACAGCCTTACCTGTCTTTGCCTCAAAACCTTGACACACCAAACGCCACGGCTGATCAGTGCGTGATGCAAAGCAGCGATCCCTAACGCAGGCGAACACGGTGCAACAGATGCTGATGTCCAGCAAAGAATCAATGCTACCGTTTTCAAAACGCCCTCATTCAAAGCAGCATCACGCTATAATCACAGGGGGAGTGAAACGGCCTTTGTTTCTACTGCTGATTCCCGCGACCATGCACACTGGCAACGATCCATGCGTTCATTTCATCCGCCGATTTTCTGCTTCAATTCAGCTGTCGGCTTTCCTGCCAAGTTTGTTCTGGCCGCAACGCTCATCGCGGTACTTTCGGCTGCCAGCTTGAGCCGGGCAGATGATCTCTCCGAAGCCAGCCCGATTTACGGCAAGCTGGCAAGCCCGATGAACTCTGTTTTCGATGGCAAGTCCTTCCGATCGGCCATCGCCGGGATCGCCGGGCAAGTTGACCTGAATGTATGGTTGGATCGTCGCGTTGACCCCACCGCCCCTGTCAAAGCCGCAGCCTCAGGAGCAACAGTCTACGGCGCAATTGAACAAATTGCGGGATCGCGTGACTGTGTGCTGATGCCGGTGGGCAACGTGTTGCTTGTCGGACGACGTGATTGGGTTGCCAAGTTGACAGCGACGATGCTGAACCCAGCGTCCACAAAGAACCAAGCGTCTTCAAAACTCATCGATGTCAACTGGGACGACCTGACCACGCCAACCGCTGCCCTGAAACGAGTGCTTGGAAACAAGTCCGAGATGGCACAGGCACTCCCCCACGACTTATGGCCAAAAACCAGCTGGACACAAATCAATCAGAATGTCGCGGTCGCACTAATCCTGGCACAGTTTGATTTACAATTTGATCCCTCTTCGTTCCCACAGCGTTTGGTCACCAGCCCACTGACCCCCAGCGATAGTTTCAGCCGTCGCTACTCCAGCACACTCGCTCGAGCAGTCCGCCCCACCATCACCTCCGTTGATGCAGACAGTAGTGTGAGACTCTCTGGCCAGTGGCTACAAGCCAAAGCAAACTTCAATGCCCACCTTTCTGCAACTCAAGCCATTTTCGCAGCATTGAAACCCAAGCTTCCTGATCCGGACAAGGATACCTTCACGCTTAAGCAAATGCGTACCAGTGCTGGAAATGCTTTGCAACAACTTTGCCGTGTTGCAGGCCGACGGTGCGAGATCGCTGACAACGCAAGACAGGCGTGTGAGATAACGGTAACGGTTCAAGGCAAAGATGCCACGCTTCGAGAACTCATTGAACTGGTGGCAACGCAAGCCGGTGTAAAAGCAACCTGGGGCGACGGCGTGATTTCCATCTCGCTTTGATAAACCAGCATGAGAGAAACGACCTTCTCACTACCGCAGAAAGGCAATGCAATGGCTCGCAACCCATTGCTTCCACACCAGAAAAATGCATGACTGCGGTATTTGAAGCATTCAACCTCTACAAGGCTTCAAGACAATGACATTTCAAACCAATGAAGTCATGACGAACACGTCCCCGCCTGCTAAACTGCCAGCATGAAAAATCAAGAACAACGCCGGTATCGGTCAATCGCAACACTTTTGCTCATTGCATCTGTCATTTTTTCTGGCTGTAATTCAGCCAGCCAAGTCTCCAACAGCTCCTCCAGCACGGAGGCCTCAAACGACGAGGCCTCAAACGACGAGACCTCAAGCGAAGAGACCTCAAACGAAGAGACCTCAAACGACGAGACCTCAAACGACGAGACCTCAAACGACAAGACCTCAAACGACGAGACCTCAAACGACAAGGCCTCAAACGACAAGGCCTCAAACGACAAGGCCTCAAACGACAAGGCCTCGGCCACACGGGAGCCCGCTTCTGACGCTACAGCCCCAACGACGGAAAACGAATCACCGGCAGCATCCACAGAAACATCTGCAACCGAGCCATCTTCAGACGCTTCAGAGAAGCCCTCCACTGATTCCCCGGCGATGAGTTCGGACGCTTTCCGAATGGCAGCACTTGAAGGAAGAACGGGAGATGTCAAACGGGGGTTGGACAGCGGCATCGACATCGAAGCAGTCGACCCCAATCGGAAACATACGGCTTTGCACCTCGCTGCGTACAACGGTCACACCCAGACCGTACTTTTCCTGCTCAAAGAGGGCGCCAAGATTGATTGCCGTGATTTGGAAGGAAAAACACCTCTAATTCACGCGTGCACAGGTCCGTATCCCAAAACTGTAGAGGCCTTAATCAAGGCCGGTGCTGACGTGAATGCCAAAGGCTCCACAGAGGGATTCACACCACTCATGATGGCCGCTGGCCTCAATCAGCCCAAAAGTGTCGAGATCCTGCTTGCAAACGGAGCGAACAAACAAGCGGTTGATCAAGACAATGACAAAGCAATCGATCACGCCCGCAGAGCGGGTCTGAGCGAGATCACCAAACTCCTTGAGTAACCCTGTTCGCATTAGCACAAAGCCAACTTCCGCCAAAATTCACTTCGCCCCGGGCCTCGCACCCTGAAAACGGCCCGTGCGTCGAGAGGCGAGGTCTCCGAAAACCCAGGCTCTGGAGCAATCACCAACCCAAACAATCATGGGTTTACCGTTGTACGAACCGACTGTGCAATCCCCGCTTGCATACGTTGGCTCTGAGCCCGGACCGTAAAATCAAAAGTCTGTGGCTGATTGCTCTCAAGTACAACCTGAAATTCTGCAGTTCCACCAGGTGCAATTGAGCGGATGGGCGTGAGCGTGACAACATCACCATTCACCGTGAATACATTGGCTTCCGGATTTGTAATCGGGTTTGCACTGACAAGCCTGACGCCGGGAGGCAACTGGAACTGCATGGCAACCTGTCCATCACGCTGGCTTGAGTCATTGATGAGTGTCAAGCGATAACGAATGGGCTGCGTCACGCGTGCTGGATTGTTCATCGCGACAAGACGCATCTGCAGTTTTTCAGTACGTTGTGGCACTGGTGCAGCAGTGGGTGGCACTGTGGCGGGTGCCCCTGAGTTCACTCCACCTTCCAGAGGTAGCGCGGGCGCGACCGTCGTTGGAGCATTGGGCGCAACGGGTGTCGATAGCACGGGTGGTAATTCCGTTCGGGGTGCCGTCAGCGGCGGTGGAACTACGTTAACAATTTCATACAGGAAATCGGTGTTCGCACTGGCTTGCTCATCACAAGTGACTTGCAAAGTGATTCTGGCCTGAGCAGCGGGACGAAGTACTTTGAACAAGCCTTCGAGTGTCGCTGTTTTTTCGGACTCTAGTCGCGGGATCGACCACGAGATCACGTTCTGTGCGACACGACTCTGGTCGGCTCCTTCAGTTGCCTGATCCAACTGGACAACTGGCGAATACGCCATGACCACTTTCACATTGGTGGCAACGCCCCTCCCGATATTGGTAACCACCGCTCGCACAAGTGCCTGTTGCCCCACCGCAATGCGATTGCGGCCAACCAGTTCAGCTTTCAACCGGGGGTTGCTTGGAATGGGATTAATGACAGTCACACAACCTTGTTGTGTGTCGCGTTGCCCACCATCCGCGAAAGCATCCACCGTGATACAGCGTTGGCCGGCCTTGACGGTTGCAAACTCAACCTGTGCTTCCCACGTCTCACCGGGCTGCAAACCGCCGGCTTTGGTCGTCCTCAGCGGGCTCACACCACTCTCATGAACCATCCCCTCATCGCCCGTTGCCGTCAGATACACGTTCTGCAGCACACGCGTTCCGCTATTGGTAACATCGATGTCGAACGCAATCTTGTCACCAGACACCAAGCGTGCCCCTGCACGTTGAACGGGTGTCACTTTGACCGACAGCGAGGGCCTGAAAACATCAACACGCACCCGATCTTCTGCGACCAGGCCACCACCGCGGGCTTTGAAAACCAAATCGACTGGTGATTGAGCCGCGAGATTAACCACAAGGTCCAGTTGTGACTGGGGTGGTACAGTACCAATTTCCCAAACCACTGCGTTGGGCAATATCTGAGCCTGCAAATTGGCGTTCAGAACCTTTGCTCCTTGAGGGATTGGCAAAGTGAGGCTGACCCCAGTCAACGGCTGGTCCCCCGGGTTGGAAACGTTTGCAATGACCTGGAAAGGCGTATCAAAACTGGCCACTGCCGGTCCACCTGCCCTCAACGCCAATTCTGGTGCGCTCCAGGTCACAAAAGCCTGCCCACGCCCCAGCGTGATGGTTGGAATATTGTCCAGCTCTCCCCCGGGCCGAATCACCTGAACATCAATTGCTGCGCTACCACTGGTGCCAGGGTTGGGTTGCAATTGAACCGACGCATTCCCCGACTCATCCACGTTGGCCTCAACGACCGATGCTCCGTTGGTCCCCACAAAGGTTGCCAGTTCAGGCTGCAAAATCTCGTAACGAACTTTCCAACCACGAGCCGGCAATCCGCCCTCGGATCGCGTCACTCGAGTCGTCAGTTCCACAGGTGTGCCCGCTTGGACGACTTGTGGTGTTGGAAATTGCCATCGTGCGTCCACCCAATAAATGGTGGTCGTTGCTTTACGCTGATCCCAGCACTCACTTTCCGGTGCCAGGACGGTCACGCGGCTTGTTCCTTCCGAAGGGCTGCTGATCGTGATCCAGGTTTGCCCTTTTTCAAGCTGGACATCATCGCGTGGATTCATATTACCGCGGGTGATCAACGTTCGCTTGCTGCTCGTGATCCCCATGGCGTAGGCCGGATCATATTTTTGGGGTCGATCCATCGACCCAACCAGGCGACCAACAATGCCAGGCTCGTCATCACCCACCTGAAGAAAAGTACCGACGCTGTCGGGTGTCAGCATCCATTCCAACTTCTCATTCATCTGAAGGTATCCATCCGTGCCGCAGATACCGGACAGCAAAACCACTTCACCGCCTACTGGCGCAACCACCTTGGTTGGTGTCAGCAGGATGCAACCACGCTTCCCCTTCTTTTCCAGATGCAGATGATCCTTGTATTTGCACTGTTCACCGATCAACACTGCAGGCGGTCCGTCTTTGCATGCGCCGCTGCAAGCAGCACTGGGAACACAAGGCTCGTTTCCTTTCTGGTGCAACAAACCTTTGGGGTCGTTGCAACTTGGCGGATCAGCGGGTTCCGTCCATGCGGGAACAGGATCTTTCCATTTATGATCCTTGCATTTCTGATCCTTGCATTTCAAGCCAAGCCCATGAACATGCTCGTGCAGATGATCCTTCAATCCATGCACATGATCACCCAACTTCCGAAACGGTCGCAGGCACACACAGTTGTCAGCATTACAACAAGGAATCGCAAACGTGGTCGTCGTTGGCTTGGCGGCGAACAGACAGGATCCTGTGGGATCGATCGCCGGCAAACGCATTTGACTGCAGCAACCACTCAATCCCACTACCATCAACATGAATACCAACCCCAAGCACCGCCTGATGATGGCGGAGCCCGAATGGCTGGTGGTGGTGGTTTGGATGGTTTGATTCATTTGTCTGTCGCGAAGTTCGCTCCGCTCGGCTGGCAAGCATGAACGATTCGGGAAGGAATGCGTTTTGGACAGACTTTGTCCACGGAACCCTACCACGCGGGTTGAGGTGATGTTGCCAAAACGCAACAGCTTTCGTTGCTTCTAGGCAACAAGCATGTGAACAATGCGCCGGTGGTAACCATTGCGCGGGCCAATTGCGTCCATCTTGGGCAGAAAAGCCGCAGACAAAGATCAAAAAGATCCGAGAGCTCGATCCCCACCCAAGCGTCCGGCCTTGCTCAATCCGCAGGACCCGCCCCAAATGAGCCTGGTAACGGAAGCCATCGCAACCACCTCAAACCTCACCCACTCCAAACATCCTGCAACCCGTCCAGTCTCGTGGGGTCCTTGGGGGCTACTGTCCCCAGACGAAATTCCCGAGCACCTCTTGATTGGCTGATTCAGATCGATCACTGCCTGATTCAGAACATGGTCATCCTCACAACGAAGGACACCAGCATGGCTTTGCAGATCCCACAATCTCTCGATGACAGCGGTTCAGCCAGTCGTGCAGCCGCAGCCCAGACCGGATCATCAACGGCAGAAAATCAGTCTGGGTGTGGCAAAACAGGTTGGGAGCTCACTGGATCCGCTTGGAAGATACCGCAGGCCAACTTTTCGGGGCTTTCTTGAAGCTCCATCCTCAAGGTGATCCGCTTGCGATTGACAGCAGCCAGCCCCGAGGTCATCCTGTGTTAGCAACCAACTCGTACAAGAATGAATCGCGTGACAGCTCTCAACTTCCCATCCATTATTAACCGCGTCTCTGGCATTGTTAGCCAGCACTGACGCGGGGGAGAACTTTCCAATCGGCCACAAGGCCGGCGGGAACGAGTCAAATATCCTGAGTGACATTTCACCCCCGGCCCCTGCAAGGGTTCGGGGGTTTTTTCGTATCCTTATGCACGCGGCAGCCAAGACCTTTCCGCGGACCGATTGAAGAAAGTTCAAAATACCGATGAATTTGAATCCGATCCAGATTTACGACACAACCTTACGAGACGGATCTCAGGGTGAGGGGGTCAGTTTTTCCTTGCAGGACAAGCTGAACATCGCCAGACGTCTCGCAGAGTCGGGCATAGATTTCATTGAGGGCGGCTATCCGCTCTCGAACGAAAAAGACGTTGCATTCTTTGAGCAGATTCGGCAGTACGATCTTGGCAATGCACAGGTCTGCGCATTTGGGATGACTCGACGCAAATCCATGAAGGCTGAGGATGATCCCGGCATGCGGGCCCTCGTGCAGGCGCAGACCCCATGCATCACTCTGGTTGGAAAAACCTGGGACTACCACGCCACCGAAGTCCTCAGGGTCACCCTCGACGAAAATCTAGACATGATTGGTGAGAGTGGTGAGTTCCTGGCACGCCATGCGCAACTGATTTATGACGCTGAGCATTTCTTTGATGGTTTCAACGCAAACCCTGAGTATGCGATCAAGACGCTGGTCTCTGCCGCAACTGCGGGAGCAAAATGGCTGGTCTTGTGTGACACCAACGGTGGTACCCTGCCTGAGCGCATCGCGGAAGTAACCCAACGGGTCGTCACCGAACTCGCCGAGTACGACACCGCGATTGGGATTCACACTCACAATGATGGGGAACTTGCTGTTGCAAATTCATTAGCAGCGGTGGATGCGGGAGCATTGCAGGTTCAGGGCACGATCAATGGGATCGGAGAACGCTGTGGGAACGCCGATCTGATTTCAGTCGTTGCGAATCTTGCGCTCAAAAAAGAAGGCTACCGTGTTCTTGGTGGAAAGTCGCTGACCCATCTGACCGAACTGAGTCGCTATGTCTACGAGACGGCGAACCTGCAATGGAAGAATGGCCAGGCTTTTGTTGGACAGAGTGCATTTGCCCACAAAGGCGGGATGCATGTCCATGCCATCAACAAGGCGTCGAAAACCTACGAACATATCGACCCGGCGTTGGTTGGAAATGAGCGTCGGATTCTGGTCAGTGAGTTGTCCGGACGCAGCAACATTGTTGCGATCGCGACCCAGCACAACATTCAGGACGACCGGGAACTGATGGACAAGATTCTCACCGAGGTTGTTCGTCTGGAAAACAAAGGGTACCAATTCGAGAATGCTGGTGCCTCATTTGACTTGCTAGTCAAACGAGTTGCGGGAACTTACACCTCACACTTTTCCCCGATCAAATACCGAGTGGTTGCAGGAGATCGCAACAGTGACCAAAAGAATGTTTTCGCGGAAGCCATCATCAAACTGAAAGTACGCGACACCCTCTGGTTCGACGCTGCCGAGGGGCATGGCCCCGTCAATGCCTTGGACGCGGCATTGCGCAAAGCACTGCTGGATGCCTATCCGTCCCTTGGCGACATGCATTTGATTGATTACAAGGTTCGCGTTGTCGATTCCGGTGCCGGCACAGCTGCATCGATCCGCGTCAATATCGAAAGCGGTGACGAAGATGAAACGTGGGGAACGATCGGCGTAAGTGAAAACATCATCGAAGCAAGCTGGCAAGCCTTGGTCGATTCGGTGGAATACAAATTGCACAAAGATGAACTGCCGCTGGGCGGCAACTGAACACACACACTCCGGCGCGCGGCACGCGTCCGCCGCCTTTAATTTTCTCAACAGAACCTAAATCTCAACAAGACGACCGATGAACGAGATTCCTGACCGGTTTGATCACGCAAATGCTGCGACTCGTATCCTGCAAGCGTGGAGTGACGCCAAATGTGCACACGCCGAGGTCAACCCTGACCGGAAACCATTCACCGTAGTGATCCCCCCACCCAACGTCACCGGTGCACTGCATCTGGGGCACGGCTTGAACAATACGCTTCAGGATATTCTGGTACGAACGCGAAGAATGCAGGGTTACGAAGCTTTGTGGATGCCTGGCACCGACCATGCGGGGATCGCGACGCAAGCGGTCGTTGAACGTCGTCTCAAAGAACAGGAAAACCTGTCTCGCCACGATCTGGGCCGCGAGGGCCTGGTCAATCGAATCTGGGAATGGAAAGCACAGTACGAAAAACGCATCCTGGGGCAACTCAAGCGGATGGGTTGCAGCTGCGACTGGGATCGCCTGCGTTTCACTCTCGATGACGTCTGTGCCGCAGCTGTTCGAGCAACGTTTTACGATCTCTTCAGCAAACGCATGATCTATCGCGGCAAACGTCTGGTGAACTGGGACACATTCCTGCAAACTGCTGTCAGTAATGATGAAGTTGAGAATGTCACCAAGAAGGGTTATTTCTGGCACTTCACGTACCCGGTAATCAATCCCGCGCCAGGTGAACCCACGCAAGTCGAAATTGCGACCACGAGGCCCGAGACAATGTTGGGTGATACTGCTGTTGCGGTTCACCCCGATCCTGCCAAAGCATTTCAGAGACTCCAACGCGAGCTCCAGCAAAAGCTTGAGGAGGCAACAGAAAAAGAAAAAGCTGACCTGCAAAATCAGCTGGAAGATCTGCATGCCCGCCGGGACAAGATGCTACCGCAACTGGAACAACTCAGAGACATGGCTTTGGATGGACGGAAGCTGATGCTTCCGTTGATGGATCGCGAGATCCCATTGATTGCCGACACGTGGGCAAAACCCGAACTGGGAAGTGGCTGTGTGAAAATCACACCTGCGCATGACCCCAATGACTATGAAGTTGGCCTGCGGGCAGAACTTCCCATGATCAACATTCTTAATCCTGATGGTACCATCAACGCTGAAGGCGGAAAATACAAAGGCCTGACCATCCCACAGGCACGCAAACAGGTCGTTGCGGACCTGGAGACACTACAACTTCTCGGCGAAGTCGAGGATCGTGAGATTGAGTTACCGCACAGTGATCGAAGCAAAACACCCATCGAACCTTATTTGGCCGATCAGTGGTTCGTTGCGATGGGTGAACTGGCGCAATCTGCGATGGATGCGGTGGAAGACAATCGCGTTCAGATTTTCCCGGAACGTTACCGAAAAGGCTACCTCGATTGGCTTGGTGAAAAACGTGACTGGCCTGTGAGTCGTCAATTGTGGTGGGGGCACCGCATTCCGATCTGGTCGATCAACGATCTGGACGAAAGTACCGCTGATGACATTGCGGCGCGACTCTCAATGATGCCCGCACATGCCAATGGCGATTTGCAATCACAGATTGACAACCGGGACGACGGATCCCGTAGCGTCTACGTCTGCATTCGCAAGGAAGACACCGCATTAGAGTCGGAGATCGAGGCAATGGGTCTCGCCCGTGATCCAGACGTTCTGGACACCTGGTTCTCGTCCGCACTGTGGCCGCACAGCACACTGGGGTGGCCAGAGAAGACGGCCGAATTGGAATACTTTTATCCAACCAGTACGCTCATCACATCACGCGACATCATCACGCTTTGGGTTGCACGCATGGTGCTGATGGGCTTGAACAACATTGGCGAAATTCCTTTTAAGGAAGTTTTCATACACCCCAAGATTCTGGATGGTCTTGGGGAAACGATGAGCAAGAGCAAAGGTAACGGCGTCGATCCGATCGATGTTATCGACAAGTTTGGCCCGGATGCATTGCGTTTCGGCTTGGCTCGACTGGCAACAGATACGCAGGACGTACGAATGCCGGTGCAGTACGAATGTCCTCATTGTGACAAACTGATTGACCAGACCAAAAAGAATCGGTCATTGCCAAAACTTGAATGTCCAGCGTGCAACGCGTCCTTTTCAACGCAATGGGCTGAGTCCGAAGAGGACAAATCGCTTCCCAAAGCGGCGGTTGTCAGTGAACGATTCGAGACGGCAAGAAACTTCGTCAACAAACTGTGGAACGCCGCACGTTTTGTGTTGATGAACATGGAGGATTACTCACCACAGACCGTCAGGATCGAAGACCTGCCGCTGGAAGATCGTTGGCTTTTGAGTCGACTGTCAACCGTCAGCCAACAAGTCAGTGAAGGCATTGACCATTACAAGTTTGCTGAGAGCACGAGAGTTCTCTACAACTTTGCATGGGACGAATTCTGCAGCTTTTATGTCGAAATCGCAAAGCCAAGACTTGCTGATCCCGACAAGCGGGCACTCACCCAGGCTGTCATGGCACATGGGCTTGATACACTCCTGAAACTGCTTCATCCCGTTATGCCTTTTGTCACCGAGACCATTTGGGAATGCGTCAATCAGGCGGCCCCCGAGCGGGGCATCCCCGAACCTGCACAATCACCTCAATTCGTCATGACTGCTCCATGGCCAACCGCCATCCCCGAGCACCATGATGAATCAATTGAACACCAATTCGCCGAATTCCAGGAGATTGTCGGTGCCATCCGCAAGATCCGGGCCAGTCAAAACATCCCACCCCGCGAGACGGTTCCCGTCTCTTTACGTTGCAGCGACTCATCACTCGCACGATTGCAGCCCATGGCCAGCTACTTTTCGAGTCTCGCTGGCGCCGACATTGTCGCAATTGGCCCCATGGCACCTGCATTCGAAACGGATGCACCTCTTGCACTCACCGCCATCGATGTCGATGTGCATGTTGATCTGGAGAAGTTTATCGACGTCGATGCTGAGCTTGCGCGACTTGAGAAAATTCAAGCACAACTTGAGAAGCAAATCAACGGGAAACAGAAGAAACTTGGCAACGAAAACTTCGTTGCCCGTGCCCCTGCAGATGTGGTGGAAAAAGAAAGAGCGTCACTGGCTGATCTTCAGAAACAGAGTGAATCTGTCGAAGGTGACATCCAACGTCTCCGCAAGAAATCCACCGAGTGAATTCAAATTGGCAATGAAAGTTGTCCTCGGATGCTGACAACCCGATTGTGCATGTGTACTGCTGCTGAACCATCCTGATGTCAACACGATGATCACATTTCTGAATTCAGTACACGCGGGCATGTCGCCATTCACCTCAATCACACCTGATTGAGCTACAGTAATGGCAACCGTGGTGAGACAACTCTCAGAATTCATGGTCACCATACCCAACTGTGCTCGGAGCCGGTTGGATCAGAAAACAATGCACCTTTCACTTCCTGACGGAGCAACCCCCGATGATGCAACTTGGCTTTGTGAGCGCAATCCTGCCAGAGATTTCGCTCGAAGACGTTTTCGCGACGGCATCCGAAATCGGTTATGAGTGCGTGGAAGTGATGTGCTGGCCTCAGGGAAAAGCAACCCGCAGATATGCCGGCATCACACACATTGATGTTGCAGAATTGAATGATCCATCCAGGATCGCCTCCATTCACGACCTCTCCGAGAAATATGGAGTCGGAATAAGTGGACTTGGGTACTATCCAAATGCCCTCTCGTGTGATGCAGCAGAAGCTGAACAGGCAGTGGAACACATCAAGGCCGTAATCACGGCGACTTCGACACTCAACTTGACTCGTATGAATACCTTCATTGGTCGCGACTGGACCAAGAGCGTGGATGACAATTGGCCAAGGTTCCTCGAAACATGGAGGCCGATCATTCAGCACGCCGAAGAACTTGGTGTCAAAGTCGGCATCGAGAACTGCCCGATGCTATTCACCGCGGACGAATGGCCGGGTGGCAAGAATCTGGCTGGCAGCCCCACCATTTGGCGACGGATGTTCAACGACATTCCGAGCGAAAACTTTGGCCTCAACTACGACCCCTCTCATCTCGTATTCCAACAAATGGATTACCTGAAACCGATGCGAGAGTTTTCAGACAAGTTATTCCACATCCACGCAAAAGATGTCAGGGTTGACCACCATCGGCTCGATGAACTCGGAATTCTTGCCTTCCCCAACGAATACCACACACCCAAATTGCCAGGCATGGGTGATGTCGATTGGGGGAAATTCTTTTCAACACTCACCGACACTGGCTATCGTGGGCCTGTCTGCGTTGAGGTTGAGGATCGTGCTTATGAAGGTAGCGAAGATGACTGCAAACTGGCGTTGGTCCAAAGCCACGATTTCCTTCGCAACTACCTGCCCGGCGCGAAGCTTCAGTAATCTGGAAAAACAGTTTCAAACCTCCGCGGGTCATTCTTGAATGACCTCAATCGCCGCTATCGCCCCAGGGTTCTCTGCATCCAAATGGCGCAATTCGAGCTTGAGTGATGTCTCGACAGGCACACCATTGAATTCTCTCACCAGCACACGATTGGTCATGTCACGTTGACCGGCTTCAAATCCAATTGAATCAGCAACGGTAGTTCCTTGAAGAACGAGATCAAAAGGCCCCGATACCACAGGTGTGACGGAGGTTTGGCGAACCGACCCCAGATAGAGCTTAACCGTGTAGTTGGCAGGCCCGTCCTCTTTGCCACGAAGTGGAATTTCAAGGCTTTTCAGACCGCTGGTACCTGATGTGTACAACCAAGGTGTCTGCGTTGCCCCAAGGTCAATCGCCTCGGTATTGCGACTGTACCATTTGCCGCCTGAGAGGAACTGATGTTTCAGATTGAACACGAATTCCAGTCGACCGCGTGAACTGGGGCGTGGATAGCCGAACCACTCACGTCCCGATTCGTCCTTTCTGTCACCGGGAGCCCCCAAGTTGATGCCCATCCGCTTGACCGGTGTTGCAGCGCCAACGGCACTGAAGATTCCCCAAGACTTGTTTTCTGTTTTAGGTTCCATCACGACAGTCGACGCGATTGAAAATTGGCAGACGCATCCTGCACTCGCTTCAGGAATCATCACCAGGCCATTCCCGGGAATGGCATTGATCCAGCAGCCAAGGCGTTGCCCAGCAAAGTGTCGCGTACCACTATCGCTATACAAGTCGTAGTAACCGATGAAGCCGGACCGAAAGAACATCATATTGGGAGTTGCTGTGATCACACCGCAATGATGACCTGGTCGACTGAAACGCCACTGTGTCTCCTGCCCGGTCAGCGGGTGAGGGCTTGTTTTTGGCGCACCAGTGTGCAGGTTGAATGCCCAAGGCTCCGCATAGACCTGATCACCAATCACGGCAGGTCGATTCATGTAGTTTGCATTTTTTGCCCAGAGTTCGCTGCCATTCGTTGCATCCAGTACAACGATTTTCCTCTGATCAAACTCACCCGACAGAAACTGCCGCCAGTAGTGTCCATTGGCATTGGCGCCACACAACACGATACGTCCATTGGCATACATCAGAGTCAAGCTTCCTCCCCCCGCACTGACATTAGTCGTATCAGTGACATCCACCGCTTTGGACCAGACTTTTTTTCCTGTTTGTCGATCAATCGCGACGGCCAATCGGAGATCCAACTTTTTCATTTCAGCCTCAGCCTTGAGTGCTGCATCCCCGGTCAATTTCTTCAAGTCAGTTTTGTCTTGAAGATACAGTTGCTGCCGTTCCTCTGGACTGATTGACGAATCGATGAAGTACACGTGTTCGGGCCCGACAGCAATCGTGGTATGCAGGATATTGTCACCACGATAAGTCCAGATTCGCTTTCCCGTATCGGTATCCACAGCGAACACGGCATCCGTTTGGCTTTTGACTTTCAAGCCTCTTCGACGCAACCTCGCCTCCAATTCCTCTCGAATGGTACTGGTACCGAACAATTGTCCGTTGTCATAGGCAAGATAGGCCCAGGCTCGGTCAATCCCGTCACTCGATTCGGGTGTTGCGTACTGCGCTGCGACTTCACCAGTCGCAGCATTGATGGCGACGCAGGTGTCCCCGGCGGCGGCATAAAGGTGATCGTCGCTAGCCGCCAAATTATGGGTCTCACGATTGTTGAAGACACCGGTGCGAATTGCCCCTGGATTTTCGTATTCCCACAGGAACGTTCCGTTGTAGGCATCGTACGCCATGATCTTGTCTGTTCCCTGAATGAACATTCGACCATTCGTTGAAAGCGGTGCCCCCGCCGCCTCGTGTCGATTCAACATGGCGCTGGGTCCCGGGTCTCCGTACCACAACACACCCAAACCGTCACGAATGCGATGGTCCGCGGTGTAGGATGTGTTGGCCACATTGCCATATTGATGCGACCAGGATCCTGCCCCCGGCAACTTGCCCCGCCGCAGCATGAACCAAGGTTCTTCGCTGATCAGTTCACCCTCATCCTGATGAAACAATTCGGTCAGCCACTGAGAGATCCTGTTTTCAGTCCCACTACCGGCCTGTCCACCGGGACACCCCAGAATCGCAACCCCGCCGCATGGCTTCAAGAAACGCGATACATCCTCGGGTGCACATTGGATCAGTCCGCTTTGCAGCACAGTGTCAGACACAATCAGGTTTGCAAAATAATTACTGAACGGAATGCTATTCAGAGGGGCGTTCACGATCGTCACTCGGGTGCCATGGATCCCCGCTGCTTCCAGCAAGGATCTTGATTTTTCTGCTTTGGCTGGATCCGGCTCGACGCCAATCACATTCAGGTCGCTTTGGGATGCCAACTCGTATGCCAGACGCCCCTCTTCACTACCAAGCACGAGACAGAAACCAGTGGTATGCCCACTGCGTTTCAGGATTTCTGAGGCCGCCTTGCTGAATCGATCCTGATCTTTGAGTTCCCGGTAAGGATTTTGATACTCCGCAGGCCACTGGCGAACGCTTGCACTGGCAACATCCCGGGGCAACTCGGACTCCGAAAGAAATGCATAGATGTGACCTTCATCAGTACTCACCGTCATGATGCCCTGGTCGACCGCTAATCCACGCACATTCCCAACAACCTTTTGCGACCAAAGCAGTTTGCCACTCTTTCGATCCAAAGCAATCAACTCATTCATTCCTCCCGCAATCACAACATTGTTGGTCGCAATGAGTACGTCATCGAAGATGGTCGGGTACTGCCACAAAACTCCGATTTCAGCGAACTCCTTCATTTTCTGCTTTGCTTCCGCCAGTTTGGCCGGATCTTGTCGTGCTGAGCGAGCTTTCAAAAACCACTTCTGTTTTTCCTGACTTGCTTTGGAATGCTTTGCACGTTCAACACAGATCAATTTTTCTCCAGTGAGAATGAATGCCTGGTCATTTGCCAACGCCATCTGGCGGCCATTGATATAAGCCTCACCCACATCACCATTACTTTGGTCCATGGCAAGAAAATGATGTGGTCCACCTGCGTAAACCTGACCGTCGCCCAACAGAGCCTTCGTTCCGCCGACCACCCCACCGGCATCGGTTCGCCATGAATACTTTTCCTGAAACACGATACTGCCATCTTTCTTGGAGACCGCGACAGGAAGCGAACGGCCAGATGGGACAAAGAGATTATCGTCGTTGCTGAGCAGATATCCCTGAGGGGTCAAGTCATTCCGCCCGGCATTCTGTTCGCTGATCGTATCATTACGCCAGATCACCTCCCCTGTCAGCGCGTCGACAGCACACAGGTAAATCATCTCATGGGGAAAGACACCAGCGCCGAAGTAGGCAATTTCGTCATCGATCAAAACACCAGTTCGCACCGGCCAACGGGAAATCATCTCACCGCGAGACAACAAGCGATCATCCTGAGGCCCAACCCGCATTCCCCAAACGGGCTTCCCGTTCCTGGCATTCAAGCAATGAACTTTTCCATCGTCAGATCCAAAATAAATATTGCCGTGAGCCAAGGTAGGCGCTAGGCGAATAGGGCCCTCTGTGTAATGACTCCATAAAACCTCGCCTGTTTGACCATCCACACAGTACATGCGATGGTCAACGGTGCTGCCAAAATAAACGCGTCCATCGGAAATCACCGTCTGCATGGCATCGTCAAAATTGACGCGATGCCGCATCTCATGACCTTCAATCGGAACATTTCGTGGCCCCTCCCACGCCATCTGCGGTTTCGCAGGCGTCTTGTGCTGCCAAACCAACTTCAACGGCAACTGCAACTGCGTTGGCGAATAACCCGCCCGGTCATTACCATTCAAATAAGTCGACCATTCTGCTGATGCAGACACGCAAAGCACTTGGAAAAATGCAAGCGTGGCGAAGATGCGTACAAGATGCATGACTTGGCTCCCATTGGGTTTGGCTTTTGAATCCCCGTCAGCCCAAAAGGGCACTTGGACAAAGATTCCACGGAATCAGCAACCACAAGATGATGCGGTGGGACTGCTTCCTCATTGCTTTTTGACAAGGCATGAAGCATGCAGCAGCATCGACAGTTCCCACTATAACGCTCCCTGTCACGCCAGAGGGGTCGACCGACGCATCAACCTTGGGTTTATTTCGCATCCACCCAGGCGAACTGCAAAAGCCCGTAAGCTCAAGTGCTCCGAGCAACCCGCCAGGACACGAGATACGCTGCATCCTGAAGCCCTTCATCAAGGCCATGGCTCAGCGCGCAACAGCAAAATCAGGCCCGGCAAAATTATCAGGGATTCAATCTTACGACCGATCGACTGAAACAGTGAATCACCCGACACAGGTGGGACTCCAAGAGAGAGCCCCCTCAAGAGACAATTGCTGAAGTATCTGGGAATTGCAAAGCGGCTAGAACAGCCTTCGAATATTGCACACAATCAGACAGTTGCTCAGGAAACCGCAGTTGCTCAGGAAACCGCAGTTGCTCAGGAAACCGCAGTTGCTCAGGAAACCGCAGTTGCTTCCTGAATCCCGAACGCAAACAGTGTCTGCCGCAACTGCTCTAACTCTGATGGTTCCAGCGGAGTCATGGGTAATCTGAGATCCCCACTATCACGCCCGACCATTTGCATCGCAGTCTTGACCGGAATGGGGTTGGTGGCGAGCCCGAGCATTTTGCTACACAAAGCGAAAAGTCGGTGATGCAGTTCCCTGGCTTTGGCAAAATCTCCAGCGGCCGCCGCCGCGACCAGTTCAATCATGGGAGCTGGCACAACGTTGCCTACCACTGAAACAACGCCTTGAGCACCGACGCTCATCATGGGAAGCGTCAACGAATCATCTCCACTGAGCACCGTCAAGTCTGTGGTGCCAACGATGGCTGAGCACTGGTCGAGTTTGCCAGTAGCCTCTTTGACCATCGTGATCCCTGCCACATCACTCAAGCGTTGAATCGTGCCGACTTCAATCTCTTTTCCGGTGCGTCCGGGGATATTGTAAACGCAGACAGGAATGTCCACTTCTTCGGCAACAGCCTTGAAATGCTGATAAAAGCCTTCTTGTGTCGGCTTGTTGTAATAGGGAGCCACCTGTAGTGTCGCGTCGGCGCCTTCGGAAGCTGCCCGACGGGTCAGCCGAAGTGCCTCTGCAGTACTATTGCTGCCTGTACCAGCCATGACTTTTGCTCGGCCAGCGACACATTGGATGACTTCCGTGATCACCCGATCATGCTCATCGTGGGTCAGAGTGGGTGACTCACCAGTGGTGCCGACCGGCACAATACAGTTGGTACCGGCGGCCAACTGAAACTCCACCTGATCGCGGAGCCTTGGGTAGTCCACCTCGCCATCGGCGAAAGGTGTGATAATGGCGACCGACAATCCAGCAAAATCGGATCCCTTTCTCTCGGACATAACAGCTCTCGGTGAGTGGGTGAGTGTGAGGGTGGCGAGTTTAGCAAGCATTGCCAGCATTCAAAAGGACCGGAACATAGGTCCGACACGCATCCCCCCTTATTTTGCGCATCTTACCACAGCACAAGCTCTTGTATCCAACAGCCCGTGAGTTTCGCAGATTTGAGCTTTCGCACGCGAAACCAAGCCCTATTCATCTCCCACTAGCCGCGTAGCTTTGGTACAGGGATGGATTGAATGACTGCCAATGGATTTTGCAGGCCCTCTGGTTCCCCGACTCCCTTGAAGCTTGATGCCGACCCGCCTGACGCGATACGTGCTGATCGAGATCCTGAAGATATTCACGGTGTCTTTGATTGCGCTGACACTCCTGATCTTATTGATCGGTGTGGGTCGCGAGCTTCTTCGCCAGGGCCTTGGCCCTTTGGCGATTCTCCAGCTGCTTCCTTTTGTCTTGCCCATTGCTCTGCAGTTTTCGTTTCCGGCCACGGCACTATTTTCTGTTTGTTGTGTTTACGGACGCATGGCTGCCGACGGTGAGGTAGCGACCGTCAAAGCCTCCGGAATTTCCCCGCTTAAAATCCTGCAACCAGCCTTCATCTTTGCAGCATTGCTGAGCCCGATTGCAGTTTATGTCTCTGATCTCGCCGTCTCTTGGGGTCGTCCGGGCATTCAGCGGGTGGTGCTGATGTCGATCGAAGATGTCACCTATCGCTATTTGAAAAACCAGCGTTATTACAAATATGGGCGTAACCCCAACCGTGGATTCTCGATTCACGTTGAAAATGTCAGCGGCCGCAAGATGATTCGCCCCACGATCAGTATCCACAGCAGCGGAGGCGATCCGATCAAGCTGTCGGCCCTGGAAGGCGAACTGCGACTGGACCCTGTAACTGAAGAGCTCGTCCTCTATGTGGTCGATACTCAAATTGAAGCTGGCAGCAATTTTCGTGGCATCATTCCTGACAAGGGGGAATTCCCGATCCCACTCGGTAACGCGTTCAAGCTAAAGAAGCTCAGCGAACAGAGCCCCAGTGAAGTCCCGCTCAATCTGCTGGGCAGAGAAAGTGTCGCCCAGGATAATCGCAACCATATCGCGGTGGGCGAAGTGGCTGCCCATACTGGATTCAGCATTCTGACCTGCCGGCTCGATCAAATTGCCACCGGTAAAGGCAAATTTCTGGAAGAGCAACTGCGTAGCAATCGAAAACGTCTGATTCGGCTGCAAACTGAGCCATGGCGACGTTGGGCATGGGGATTCAGTTGCCTGTTCTTTGTATTCGTGGGAGCCCCGCTGGCGATGATTGCCAAGACCAGTGACTACTGGTCAACCTTTGGCCTCTGTTTCCTACCGACACTGCTTGCCTACTATCCGTTATTCATTTTCGGTCTTGAGCAGGCCAAGGATGGCAATCTTCCGCCTTACGGCGTGTGGATGGGCAACGCGATCATGGTCATGATTGGAACAATCCTGATCGCTCGCGTCCGCAGATATTAAAAAGTCGATTCAGCTTCGAGCGATACGAAGAATGTACAGTGAATGCCTCCAGCCTATGCTGGCTCGTCTGGATTATGCTTAGAATCAAGATCCATCGCCGGAAAACGAGAAAAAACGCACGACGATCGCAAAAGGTGGTCCTGCCAAGGCATTCATCCAACACCTCAACCACTCGCCGAGATACTGCAAGTGTCGTCCAACATCAAAAATGAGTTCTTGTCACTGATCGACCAAAAATCATGCACGATTGGCGTGATCGGTCTCGGCTACGTCGGTCTACCGCTCATCGATGCCTTTACCAACGCAGGTTATCGCTGCATGGGATTTGATGTTGATCAGAACAAGGTCGACTCGTTGAAACGCGGGCAAAGCTATATCAAGCACATCAAAAGCGAAAAAATCGGTGAATGGCTGAAGCAGGATCTGTTCGAAGCCACGACCGATATGCAACGGCTAAGCGAACCTGATGCACTGTTGATTTGCGTGCCAACGCCACTGGATGAAGCTCGTGATCCTGACCTGAAGTACGTGGTTGGCACTTGCGAGCACATAGCAAAAGTTCTCAGGAGCGGCCAGTTGGTTGTGCTCGAGAGCACCACGTATCCGACCACGACTCGGGATATTGTCGTTCCGATTCTCGAACAGGGAAGCCTGAAAGCTGGCGAGGATTTTCTGGTCGCCTACAGCCCCGAACGAGAAGACCCGGGAAATCCCGACTTCTCCGCCGCTGGAATCCCTAAAGTCGTGGGGGCAATCAATGAGACGAGCCTGCAATGCGCCAGCCGCCTTTACGAAACGGCAGTCGCAGGTGTGATTCCGGTCAGTAACTGTGAAGTCGCAGAAGCGTCCAAAGTTCTTGAAAATATCTACCGTGCAGTGAACATCGCATTGGTCAATGAATTAAAAGTCCTTTTCGATTCGATGGATATCGATGTCTGGGAAGTGATCAATGCGGCAAAAACGAAACCATTTGGGTTTCAGGCGTTTTACCCGGGGCCGGGCCTGGGCGGACACTGCATTCCCATCGACCCGTTTTATCTTTCTTGGCTGGCACGCAAGCAAGGTCTGAATGCCAGATTCATTGAACTGGCAGGTGAGGTAAATCGGGCCATGCCCGAATACGTTGTCACACGAACATCTGAATTCCTTAATGAATTTTCCAAACCAGTACGGGGAAGCAAGATTTGCCTTGCTGGCATCGCCTACAAAAAAGACGTAGACGACCCCAGGGAATCTCCATCATTTGAATTGCTGGAACTCCTGCTCGCACGCGGCGCACAAATGAGTTACAGCGATCCGCATGTACCACGGCTTCCATCCATGCGCCATTTCGATCTGCCATCAATGGAAAGCCAGGACCTGACACCAGAATACCTGCGATCGCTTGACGCGATCCTGATCGCAACCGATCACTCCGATTTCGATTACGATGCTATTGTCAAACATGCCCCACTGGTCATCGACACACGAAACGCAACCAGCGACGTCCAGGGCAACCGCCAACATATCCGAAAAACCTGATCCATCACGGGGCATCCCAACACAGTTGCACCCGCAAGCGGCGTTCACACAGCAGTTCTTTCCAGCGTGCCCATGCCACTCCCCGATGACGCCGAGCCCCTTTCGATTCTGACACTGGATCCGTTCCATGGCGGCAGCCATCGCCAATTCACGGAGTGTCTTGCCGAGCAAAGTCAACACCGTTGGCACCTCATCACTGGCAAGCCAGTGCACTGGAAATGGCGAATGCGTTCTGCCCCCCTTGCCTTTGCCGAACAGACTTTGGAACTGATCCAACAGTTTGGCATACCCGATGTTTTGTTTTGTACCGACATGCTCGATTTGCCCGTCTATCTGGGACTGTTGGGAAACCTCCACATTCAACAGATCCCGAAGGTGCTGTATTTCCATGAGAATCAGTGGACCTACCCGGTCTCTCCCAACAGGAAGGTCGACAATCATTTTGGATACACAAACTTACTGTCCGCGATCACTGCAGATGAAGTCTGGTTCAACTCACAATTCCATTTGGATGACTTCATCCAGGGCAGCAGAAACTTTCTAAAACAAATGCCCGACACTCGCGAGCTGCATCAACTTGATTCGATTGAGGCAAAAGCACGCATCATTCCGCCAGGATTTTCCACCCCCGCAAACGTTCCTGTTCCTGCAAAAGTACAAACCCGCTCTGACGCAGGATCGTTGTGTGATTCTGAAATCACTGTGGGCTGGGTATCACGTTGGGAATACGACAAATGCCCGGAAGCATTCGTGACCCTGCTGAGCATGCTGACGGCCGCCGACATCAACTTCAAACTGATCTTACTGGGAGCGAGACCACGTCATCCCGTCCCACAATTAAAAGAAATTCACGATAGGTACGAGCAACACATCGTGCATGACGGATTCGCCAATGACGTGGACGATTACTGGCGTCTGCTCGCACAGATGGACGTAGTGGTCTCCACTGCAAATCACGAATTTTTCGGGATCGCTATCTGCGAAGCCATTTGGGCAGGGGCAGTGCCCATCGTCCCCAACCGCCTCAGCTACAAGGATCACATCCCGGACAGCTGCCGCTACCAAACACTCGACGATGCCACGAATCTAATAGCCCACTACGGTTCGTCTGCAGCGAGGGAGACCCAAAGCAGACTTTGCAAAAAGCACATCGAAGGCATGAAAACCGATAACATCGTCAAGCAGATCGACTCCCACTTGCGGCAACTGGCAAACCAAACGTCCGCGTCGCTCAAAGTAAGCAGACACACGTAGCCTCCCGCCTCTGCAAATTTCCTCTGGTCATCTGATTCACTCCACTCAAGATACAGTGCGAGCATACGTCACTGATTCCTCCACGCTTCATCCTACGTGCTCGCCCATTCGAGCGGCAAGTTTCTTCAATGTTTGACTCGCATCGTTTTCAAGCAATTTGGCCTGGATCATGTGCGTCTGTGAGGGGTCCTTCCACGCGACTTCCAGTGCATTCTCAAACTCACCCTCGGTGGACACATGATGTCCAACCCCGCCACCATAAACTTTCAGCAGCTCACAATAATTCCAAGGATTGATTTCGTTGTATTTCCAATCCCCCGCATGCAAATACCGCTCGGTCCCATAGCCATGATTATCAAGCAGAATAATGACCGGGGCGTGCCCATTTGCAATCAGTGTGCTCAATTCCTGACCGGTCATCTGAAAAGCCCCATCCCCCACAAGCACAACCACACGGTGCTTTGGCCGAGCGGTTGCCGCACCGAGAGCGGCGGGGATGCTGAATCCCATGGACGTATAGTACGCAGGACTCAAAAACTCCCCACGGTCATGGATGGTCAGTTCGGTTGCAGCAAACAATGAGTCACCCACGTCTGCGACCACAATCGAATCCGAGTCAAGGTGACGGTTCAAGGTGGCCATCATACGGCTGGTGCGCAACGGCTGCTGACCATCACTTTCTTCCGCTGGTTCCTGTTCCAGACTTACCCTCAATGCAGCCGGAATCTCACGTGTTGCCGTCTTCAAACAGGCCGCAGTAAGTCCCTCGATATACTCCTTCAAACCGACATGATGATAGTGGTGATGCGATATACGTAATTCTTCGCTAGTGGCATAAACACAACGATCCGGATCAAGCTTGGCCGTGTAAATCCCAAGGTTGATATCACTCAGAAATGCCCCCAACATCAGTACCAGATCGCTGTCTTCGACAAATCGCGTCACCTCCTCATTACCTATCGCACCCTCGTACAGGCCAATGAATAGCGGATGCCGTTCACTGACCACGCTTTTACCGAGCATGGTTGTCGAAATGGGAATGTTGCAAGATTCTGCGAGTTGCAGCAATTGATCCTGTAGCCCAAAACGATGCACTTCAACTCCAGCAAGGATCACCGGTTTTTTTGCTGCCGCAAGACGCTCCTTTGTTTCCGCAATTGCTTCTGCGGTCGCCTCTTCATTGTTTTCATAAGCCGGACGTGCATAACCGTGGGCGACCGGTGGTACGACATGCACCATATCCCGCGGCAATTCGATATACACCGGACGCTTGAACCGATCACAAGCATCCAACACTCGGTCAATCTCCGAGAATGCGGTCAATGGATCGTTCAATTCCGCGGCTGCGATCGTAAACTTTTCAAATACTTCGATCTGAGTACGAAAATCACGCACCATGTGATGCAGTAACGCACCTCCCTTTCTTTCACTCAGCCCCGGCGAACCGGAGATCACAACCACTGGTGACTTCTCTGCATATGCCCCAGCGATCGAGTTGGAAACACTCAACCCGCCGACACAGTAGGTAACACAAACCGCCCCCATTCCATTGATTCTTGCATAAGCATCAGCAGCAAAACCTGCGCAATCCTCCCGCGTGCAGCCAACGACATTGATTGGACTCTTCTCCAGCTCACTGTAAAACGACAAGATGTAGTCACCCGGGATTCCAAACAGATCATCAATCCCGTAATCTCGCAAACGCTGGATCAGATACCGACCGATCGTGAGATCAGCCGTATTGCGACGCTGTCTTTCCGCTTCATCGTTTCGACTCGTCATGCACCGGCTCCTTTTTCGTGGCCGTCAATTCAATCGATAAGCAAACCTGATGAGATCCACACAGAAACCCTGTAGTTCAAATTCACCTGCAAAATCAGCAGGGAATCGCCACGTCTCCTGAGATCAATCCTTGCCCCTGTATTGGAACGCATCACCAAAGGCTACTCAAATACCAAAAACAATTTTTGGCAACCAATAGGGTCTCGCCCAGTGGATACTACGCCACCAACAGCCAAACGGATCAACGGCCGCTCGCCCCAGCGAGGGGGCCCGCTGGATGACCTTTGAACCAGAAAGTTGATTCATGAGTTCACGAGCCAACGAAAGGCGGGAACTGTAAGGCAGCATTCGCGATTGCGAGACTGCTTTGGCGGCCCACTCTCAAGAAACCTACCGTTTGTGTTCCCCCGCAACAAATACTCTTTTCTGCCAGTTACAGATTTCTGCCAGTTACAGATTTCTGCCAGTTACAGATTTCTGCCAGTTACAGATTTCTGCCAGTTACAGATTTCTGCCAGTTACAGGGCACGAGCATTCTTGAAGAGGGTCACTTCATTTCCTTCGAGATTGAATTCCAAATCGTCCGTGAGTCGTTCCATCAGCAATAGACCGTGGCCGGCTTCTTTATTCAGGCGTGTCAGTTTTGCCGTGTCAAAGAAATGCTGTACGTTGAATCCATCACCTCCGTCACGCACCGTGACTTTGACCCCTGACAGATCGACGACCACGCGAACCTTGATTATCCGATCTTTGTACGGTTCCTCTGACTTGCGTTTCTCAATCAAGTCGGTGGTTGCATGTCCGAACACGATCTGGTGATGACTGGGAGTCACCGAAGGTCCCAATCCAAGATTGCCACGATACATTGCGTTAACCAAAGCATGCTCCAACGCGAACCCAAGACGAGTACGTTCCGCCCTTGGGAGCAGACGCATACCTTGTGACACCTGCACGACCAACGTCACCAGTGGTGAGATCAAGCCTGCGTCATTGGGCAACTCAAAATCAAAGGTATTGGATTTCAACCTTGAAAGCAGGTGCGCATACGGGTCATTACCAAACGTGACGCGAAATACGGTCTCGACCATTTCACCCAGGAGTACTTGCAGCTGTTCTTCCGATACGCATCCAACCGCCCCTGCCCTCAGAGCGTCATCGGCAAGCTTCTCTGAGCCCACCGGGGTAATGAACATCACCACGACATCGGGAAAGTGAGCCTGCACACCCCGGACAAACTCTGAACCACTCATTTCTTTGAGCGTGATATCTGCAACCACCAGGTCAATCGCGCCTTCACGCAAGGCATGTATGGCATCTTTCCCACTGCTCGCGTGTTTGACCCCATGCCCCTTGCGCTCGAGCAAAATACGGATCTCAACAGCACGCGTTGGGTTGGACTGCACGAGCAGTATTTCTGCCATGTGCTCAAGATCCCAGAATGCAATGAATAAAACGGCTGACTACTGACAGTCCCTAGTTTACCATTTCCACCGACCACAATGGGAAATCCCGTGTTGGAACGCACAAATCCAAGGTTTCACCATCACGATCAGAGATTTTCCATGACTGCATCGCATCAATAGCCATCTGGAACCCGCTCAACCGCTAACCAAGTAAAAGCCACCACTGCAGCTCAGCTTCCACCTGTGCGCGGGAGCGAGGACGATGCGGGAGTCTGAACTGCCGTCCACCCAACTCTGCCCCGGCACCCGATCAAACAGGACCGGACCATCCAGGTTTCAAATCAAAGCCCGGGGGTAAAGTCATCTTCCGACGAGAGCGCCAGGGCAAACTCAGCAAGCAGTTGGGCCACATGATGCACATCCCCCAGAGAGACCACCTCAACCGCAGAATGCATGTAGCGATTGGGGATAGCAACCAGGCCGGTGGCAACGCCAGAGCCATGAACCTGCAGCACGTTGGCGTCGTTGGGTGTTGCACGGCCAATTGCAGCTAATTGATAGGGAATCGAATACTGTTCGCAAAGTTCGACCAATCGTTGTGAAACTTTTGGATTGATATTGGGACCTCGAAAGATCACAGGTCCATCCCCCAGCGAAATATGCCCCTGTTTTTGTTTGTCAATGGTGGGACAGTCAGATGCATGTGTCACATCTACTGCGATTGCGACCGCTGGTTGAATACTGCCAGCGGCAGTCTGTGCACCGCGGAGCCCAATTTCCTCCTGAACCGTGGAAACAGAATGCAGATGGCACCGTAAATCCTGTGGAGCGGTGCGAGCACGCCTCAATCCCTCCATCACCGACCACATCCCTGTTTTGTTATCCATCCCCGGCCCGGATACGAGATCACCCATCAAGGGCTGATAACGCAAAGCGAGCGTGATCGGATCTCCAATCGAAACCATTTCGCTTGCTTGTTTGCCGTCGGCTGCTCCGATATCCAACCACAAGTCGTTGAGGTCCACCACTTTTTTGCGTTCTTCGGGGGTCAGCAGGTGAATGGGTTTCCGGCTGATCACGGCTGGAATGCGACCACTGGGCGTCCAGATCGACATGGGTTGTCCGATCAACTGCTGCGGATCCCAACCGCCAATCGTCTGGGCAAAAACAAACCCCGCATCATTGATGTAGGTCACCAACATCCCAATTTGATCACAGTGCCCCGCATACATCAGTCGCGGTCCCTCGGGAACGCCTGTGGATGCAATCAGATTGCCGTGCACATCGACGCGCACTTCATCAGCGAAAGGCGAGATATACTCCCGAACCAAACCTTGGATTGGCTCTTCGTAGCCTGATGGACTAGGCGTCTCGATTGCCATTTGAAAAAACTTGGCAGCAGATTCATCCATCTTTTCTTGTTCCATGAGGACACATGATCGTTAAGTTCTACGAAATGATTTCCAGAGCAGCCCGGTATAAGTATTCACTGCCTTTTCGCTGCATTCGTGCACACACCGCACCAATGCCACACAGAAAAGCGATGACGTTGTTCGCCTGCCGAACCCATTGTACGCCCAAACATATATCCCCCACAAAAACCAGGGATATCACGCGGCAGGTCTTTCATCGATCCGGACACTCGCTCGGGTCATGAACACAATACGATCCGGACAGCCCCAACGCTAGGACCGACTCGAACGCTCACGCACGTCACCGCTCATGATTGAACCTCAATGACTCCCATCAATCCACCGCAATGACTTGAGCCTCCTGCAGCCACGGATCATTGCCTTGATAGCCGGGCAGCGTGGTTTCCAAAAATCCCAGTCGAGACGCGAGGCCTCTGTGACCTGACTCTTCCTCCCTCCGCCTGAGCATCTTTCACCGTCATCACATCCGGCTACACCACAATCACGACTCCAAACTTGAGAGGAAAGTGTCGGTCGTTCTGAGTTTAACGATCAAAACGACGTCCACCGCGCAAGTCGCGGGAGGCTCAAGCATTGGAAACAGGCTGGCGGGGAAAGATTTCAAAAAAACTTTTGACTGACGGTAGTTTGTCTTCCCTTGGATCACAGAAGCTCCGATCGCTCTGATTCTGCGGGATTAACGCGGTTTTTGCGTCGATGCCTCCATTTCCGAAACGCGAAGTTGTACCCAATGCACCGACGAAACCGTTGATAGTGCTTGTTCCCAATCAAACGCACTAAAGAGTTAACCCGGTTTTACTCGAAACTAACTCTCGGACAGCGAGCCCTTTCAAAGGTCTGAGTTCGAACAACTGCGGTTTCCGCGGGAAGTTGAACGCAAACTTCTGAGATCGGTCCGAGGTTCAACCCAGGGGGGATTCTGGGAAATGCAACAGGCTGTTGCCCAATCGCATGATGCGAGCAGGCAGCGACCACGAGCAACTCGGCGGCCATAGCCGAACGTTCCTGCATTGAGCGAGGTGTGCGTGCAAACGCACATTAGCCTCGTTCAACGTCAAGGACCGTTGGGCGTTGATCGCCGCAGGTTCGCAGCTTCTACCCCTGCCATAGTAATGTGGACGGTCACACCAGGTGGCCATTTTTGAAGTTTTGACAACCAAAACCGCGAGGATCCCGCAGGGCGAGCGTCGCAAGATGCAAACCGGGTGGCCCAGACCCAACGTTGTTAATGAATTCATTCGTCCGTTTGTCGTGACCCACCATGACAAACGGAAGTAACCGCTCAGGACCGGTTGCTTGATTTCATAACCTACGAAGACGGGCTGCGAGAGCAATGGTTACCGACGCACCATTGTTCGAGGGAATAAAACGAGGCGTTATGGAGAACCTAGTATGAAGGTCTTCACAACTGGACAGGTCGCCAAGATCTGTAAAGTAGCACCCCGAACCGTTTCAAAATGGTTCGATTCGGGGCGTTTGAAAGGCTATCGCATTCCTGGATCACAGGACCGCCGTATTCCGAGAGAATACTTAATTAAGTTTCTCAAGGAGCATGGTATGCCCCTGGGCGACTTGGAAGACGAAGCAATGGCAAAGTGCCTGATCGTCGCCCAAGACCAGGTGTTAATTGAAAATTTGAAGCGTGAGCTTCCTCCGGAGAAATCGTTCAAGGTGGCTGTTGCCGCAAGCGGATTCGAAGCTGGAATTCAAGCAGAGAGTTTCAACCCGGATTGTATCATCGTTGACTTTTCAATTGGTAAGATCGAAGCAGTGCAAATCTGCCAGAACTTGCGAAAGAATATTGACTTCACCGATATTATCCTGATCGCGTTGTTGCCAGATGATGGCCAACCGATGAGCTTTGATCGAAGCAGTATCAACGAAACGTTTAAGAAGCCGTTTGACGCCCATCTGCTGGCTGAGCGACTTCGAACACTCGTTGGCACGAAAAAAGAGTTGGTCTAGTTTCGGACCGAGCTGAACGGATTCAGCGGAAGTACGAAACAAAGATCCTGAATGCCTCGTCGAATAAGCGTTTCACATCCCCGCAGATGTGAAACGCTTTTTTTTTGCCCAAACGACGCATGCAAACCTGCCCAGATTGCTTGACAAACTTTGGTCAAACCATGACAGTGACCAAACGTCGGACAACCACGAGCGACAGGGTCGCCGGATGATCAACTGTATAATCTGTAGGTCGAGCAACTGAGCGATTCACCCACCCATTTCGATGCTGACGGCAAAGCACATATGGTGGATGTTTCCGCAAAACAGGTGTCCGTCCGTGAAGCAACCGCCCGCGGTGACATCTTGATGTCCAGGCCCACTGCGAACCTGATCCAATCCGGGAGTGCGCGAAAAGGCGATGTACTCGGTGTCGCCCGCTTGGCAGCCATTCAGGCTACCAAGCACACCGCTCTGCTCATTCCCCTATGCCATGCAATTCCCGTAGAGGCAGTGAGCGTGACATTCAGCTGGGCAGATCAACCTGCCGATCCAACGGGCACGGATAACCACAACGTGCAACCAACGGCTGTCCTCCGCTGTGAGGTGAGTGTCAGAACCTCGGCAAAAACTGGAGTTGAGATGGAGGCATTGACCGCCGTCTCAGTGGGCTGCCTGACCGTTTACGACATGGTGAAAGCCGTCGAGCGGGAAATGGAGATTCAAAATATCCACCTGCTCCAGAAAAAGGGCGGTAAAAGTGGGGATTTCTGTCGAACGTGACACCAGTCGTTGCTTCCAAGGGAGCGTTTGCGGTTCTTCCTACAGAGAGTAGCAGTCTGCCGCATCTCAACCGAACGGGAGAGCAGATGGCTACTGGTTGAGAAACGCTTCCTCCTGACGAGTCACTTCGAGATGGATTCGACGAGCATACTTCCGACACTCGGCTCTGAGCGGGTAAACGGTCCGCCACGCAGTGCCAAGTCCGCACACAAGCATGAGTCAGATGAGCAGACGTGTTTGGAGTGTCCTCGTGAGACATCCACTCCGTCCGCCAAAGAGATGATGCTACATCTCAGCGCCCCTGTCGCCAAGGAGCTAGCGGAGGTCGAGCTTCGTTTGCAGCAGGAACTGCAGAGTCCCCACTCTGAATTGGTCCCTGTGCTGCAACACGGCACGCAGCTGGGTGGGAAAAGATTACGGCCGGCTCTGTTACTGTTGGCAGGAAGGGCATTGGGTCCCCTCGGAAACGAGCATGTGGTCCTCGGCACTGTGGTCGAAATGGTGCATACCGCAACGCTCATTCACGACGATGTTCTCGATCAGGCAGCGACACGCCGACACGTGCCCACGGTCAACGCACGTTGGAACGAGCACACCAGCATTCTCGTCGGCGATTACCTGTTTGCGCAAAGCTTTCGCCTGGCGGCAACCTTGTCATCGACTGAGGCATGTCAAATGGTAGGTGAGGCAGCACGCCTCGTGTGCGAAGGTGAATTGCGGCAAGTGTTGTCGCGAGATGTGCTCAATATCTCCGAGCAGGACTACTACACAATGATCCGCGGCAAGACAGCGGAGTTATGCCGTGTTTCCTGCGAACTGGGCGCGATATCCTCACGCGGCACAAACTCCACCGTCGCTGCAATGAGTCGGTATGGCGATTCCCTGGGAATCGCCTTCCAGATCGCAGATGACTTTCTGGACCTTTGGGGAGATGATGGAACCGTCGGCAAAACACTTGGAACCGACATTGGTCAAGGGAAAATGACCTTACCGCTGATCAGGCTGAGAGACACGATGTCAAAGGTAGAGTGGGGAAAGGTCGTTGAGATCCTGACAGGTCCTGTGTCGGAGCGGCTCGAGAAAGTCAGGCCTTTCCTTGAACAAAGCGATGCGCGTGCTTACACGCAAAGCGTTGCAGACACGTTCAAGCTACGTGCGATACGTGCCTTGGATTGCATCCCCGATAGCGAAGCCAAACGCTCCCTTCTGGACTTGGCTTCGTTCAGCGTAGCGCGGCGATTTTGAGTCGGCGGATTCCGAAAGGAAGCTGTTGCTAAGCGTTGATGATTTGCGACATGAATGTTGGCCGCTCTGCGGAAGTGCGTCCTACAATCGTTAATCAGCACGCTTCTGGGACATTCTCTACCTGTCATCCGCTCTCGTGATTTGCGTTCACTCGAGGCTGCCCGCACAATCCGTAGATGCGGCCCAAGCCCTAATCCCGCAGGCTACCAACCAGCTAACGCCCAACATCTAAGGTCTTACCGCGAGGTTAACCGGATTTTACGTTCTAGACTTCGCTTGGATGGTTGGGGTTGCACCCTGACGTTCTTGTTGTTCGACGCTCACAGACAAAACCCTGACAAAAGAAGCTGCTCAGATGGATCTTGACCCCCAGCAGTCAACGACCGAAAAATTGACTGAAGTGGCCCCGCTTGGTGGCGAGAACATCATGCTTGCTGATGAAACCATACTCACAATCCCGGAAGCTGACGTTCCGCTGGAAGACGAAGTCGATCGCCTGGCACAGGCATTGTCTTTGAAGTTCGAGGAACTCACCCTGATTCATCAATTCAGCGAGCGGTTGAAGCTCGGTGAGGATTCAGCTGAGATCTGCCAAAGTCTTCTGCAAGAACTGGAACCTTGCATCAATGCGTCGACAGTCGCGATCGATCTATTTGAAGATGTTGACTTACAATCGCCACGCTCATTCCTGTTCACGGGCGAGCGGTGGGACCCCGATTGGCTGAGCGAAGTCGCAGTGCACGCGATACAGAACGTTGCTGGAGGCCCGGCTTCGCCCGGGTCTGAGCCGGTTGCGATCCTAAACAACCCTTCACAAGACAGCCCAGCTTTTGTCCGCACCGTTGTGATTCCCATCCAACGTGATGGCAAGAGCCTGGGGCGAATGATTGCCGTCCGGCCGATTCAGGAAGATGAATTTGGAACCGTGGAAGCGGATCTGATGAAGTCCACGTCCATGATTTTGGCTGCACACCTGATCAATCAACGCCAGTACATCGAGATTCAGACGATGTTCGACGGCATGATTCAATCTCTCGTCTCCGCATTGGATGCCAAAGACAGTTACACCAGCGGCCACAGTTCGCGAGTAGCTGATCTCGCCGTCATGCTTGCAGGGAAACTCGGGTACGACAAGCAAGGCATCAAACGGATTCGCATGGCAGGCATCCTGCACGATATCGGAAAGATCGGTGTTGATGACGCGGTATTACGAAAACCTGGTCGACTGACCGAGCAGGAGTTTGAACAAATCAAGCAGCATCCCGTGCTGGGGTACGACATTCTGAAAGAGAACAAGCTTTTTCGTAAAATCCTTCCCGCAGTTCGCCACCATCACGAATCATGGGACGGCAGCGGATATCCCGATGGCCTGACAGGAGATGGCATTCCACGTGACGCCCAGGTACTCGCGGTCGCCGACGCTTTCGATGCCATGACCAGTGATCGTCCTTATCGATCCAGTATTTCCATCGACCAAGTGGTCGAAACGTTGAAGTCTGGACGCGATAAACAGTGGGCGGCCGACGTTGTCGAAGCACTTTTGGATACTGAAGCTGTTGAACAGGCCAAGCAGCGAAGCAAAAACTCCGGCATCGGCGAGTAAAATCGCTCTTGCCATGTCCTGTGATCGGCGTGCATTCGCGAGTTTCTCCGATCCCTGATTTCAGCTGACGCCCTCTCTCCAATCATGCCGGGCTCCGCTAAAAAAGGCATCACAACACGCTTTCTGCCACGCGTGTTACTTGCGTCACGATTCAATGGCAAGCCAACCAAACATTGCTGTTGAGCCAAGCCAACCAAACATCGCTGTTGGGCCAAGCCAACCAAACATCGCTGTTGAGCCATGCCAACCGAATCCTTCTGTTGGGTTACGCCAACGGCATCTTGTTCTACCCTACCACTGCGATTGAGTGATTCGGACTGAATCCTCGGACCTCAACCATGCGTTGGCCGCTGGAACTCGAGATGCATGAGTTCAGATTGTTCCTGAGTTGGTCATTTGGTTCATCTAATCAAGCCAGTTTGCAGCACCTCACCTATCACACCCCGCCAGCCCTTATACTGACCGGCCAACTCAATCTTCACTCTCCGGTCAGGTCAATGTGCAAGTATCTTCCCGTTCTCGCAATTCACTTTCTTGTTACCACGGTGTCCTTTGCTCAGACACCCACACCACCAAAGCATCGGATTTTTGCGGGTACGGGTCAGGGTGTCACGAATCCGCAAGCTTACGAGGCAGGGAGTCCCGCTGGGCCAGCAGCCAAGTTGATGATTGGCAATCCATTTGGGATCGAATTCTCACATGATGGTGTGTTCATTACCTCGGTCGATGACCATTGCATCTATCGTGGCACTCTGGACGGCGCGAGTCTGAAACGCGTCGTTGGAAATGGACTCATGGGATACAGCGGCGACGGTGGACCCGCGACGGACGCCACATTCAACTGGCCGCACGAAGTACGCGCCGACGCGATTGGGAATCTGTACATTGCCGACACGCGAAATCATGTGATACGTAAAGTTGATGCGTTAACGGGAGTAGTCACAACCTTGGCCGGTGATGGGAACCCTGGATTCGCGGGAGACGGAGAACGCGGAGCCAAAATTCGATTCCGACAACCACACAGCGTGGTTCTTGATGGTGCTGGTGGATTATTGGTTGCGGACACAGTCAATCACCGTATCCGAAGGATCGATCTGCAAACTGGGGTCATCAGAACTATCAGTGGTACTGGAGAAAAGAAATTGCCGGTTGACGGTAGCGCATCCCTGAACTCGCCCTTATCAGGACCACGGTCACTCGCAGTTGATCAAGACTCCATTTGGATCGCCATGCGTGAAGGAAACAGCATCTGGAGAATTGACCGAAAAACAAACAAGATTCACCATGTCGCTGGCACAGGGCGGAAAGGGTACACGGGCGATGGTGGGCCGCCCCTACAAGCAACGTTCAAAGGTCCAAAAGGTTTGGTTCTGGATGCTCAAGGCAGAATCCTTGTCGTCGACACAGAAAATCATGCTGTCAGA
Source organism: Planctomycetaceae bacterium (assembly GCA_002862205.1). Taxonomy (GTDB): domain Bacteria; phylum Planctomycetota; class Planctomycetia; order Pirellulales; family Pirellulaceae; genus Rubripirellula. Next base: position 39,971 of record PKCN01000270.1, read on the forward strand.
CGAATCGATTTATCCTTGAATCGCATCGACACAATTCTTGGTGGTCACAGTTCCAGTGACACATTTCCACTCAAAAGGCCACACGGAATTGCCTACAAAAAAGACTTCGGGTACTTGGTTGCCGACTCAGAGTTCCACAGGGTGCTCCAAGGTCAATGAGCAACCGTTGACCTTCTCGTCATTTGGCAAGCGTCACAAAACGCTCCCAATGTCCTCCGAGCTCAAACATATCGGACCGCACCACGATCAGTCGGCCGCTGCCCCCGGCCCCGAAGGCAATGAAGTCGTCGTCAGCCACCAACAGCTTCAAGTCGGACCACGCAAAACTCGAAACGGAAATACCCAAGTCCAGAGTGACGCGATCCGGCGTCGCCTGGCCGAGCAAAAAATAGTGACATCCTGCAGCGGGTGTCCTTGAGTTGCCTCTCGACCTGACCCTAAATGCAAGGGCATAAAGCATCCCCAACGCCAGTAGAATCCAAGATGCTTCGAACACAATTGCTGAGGTACCACCGAGGATCAAACCAGCAAATAGCATCAACAAGGCGACCACAACCCGACTTCTCGACGTTCGCGTCAAACCCACCATGCCGCCTGGGATTCTTCCAACATCATCTGTCGTCACATCACCAGAAAATGGGATTGCTCCAGCCTCCAGGTCGATGCTGCGAGCACGCTGGCGATCACACATCACCTTCAGATTTTCTGATCTTCGCTTTGGATCGATGCTTGGGCGGTATTTATAGAACACACCACGCACATGCTCGAGCTGCACCCCCAACGCCTTGATGAACTGTCGCCAATCCTCAACCGGTTTTCCGGACAGAGCAGACTGAAGCATTGTATCCCCTATCAATAAAGGACATTTTGATTCCAAGTTGGGAACCAACGAAACCGCAGTCTTCGTCACAATCGCATGGCTGAAATAATCCCAACGGTAAAGTGACCATGAATCGCCGGCGAACAAGGTTATTCCATCAGCACCAATCCGCCCGCCATCCATTGCGTTCCACTGCGGAAACTGGTTTTTGAACATGCCAACACGATATCCCATCATGGAAACAAAGTGCGTGACAAACGCTAATCCATAGAAGCCCAAACCGATGACAAACAACGCTGGCATGATTGCCAGCATCGCCAGCATCAAGAAGGGACCGACAACAAGTGAAACCACCCCGAGCAGACTTCCTTTCTGCTCCGTTTTCAGAATCGACCGAAGTTGCTGGTCGGTGGGAGCCCCCTTCAGCAAAAAATCGCCGGTGAATCTGACAGCGATAGTACTCCTGACGACGCCAGGTTCGGCTGGTCCGGCAGCCGGCGGCGAGTACGGATTCACCAACTCATCACCTGAACTCTCCGTAACCAATTTTCTTGTGACCTCCCAGAATAGATGAGAGCGTTCGCATGAGCACGCAACGCGTGCTCGATCAATCGCAGACTTGGCCTGTCGAGCTTTTGTTAAAGCAAACCAAAGGCCAAATTTGCAACCATCTCAGTTGGCTGTGGGCATCCCTAGCAAACATACACTGTGCAGTGGGTACCCTGCAAACCAGACTCCGCTCCGCAAGCACCCTTCGCGCCCTGATCAGTTCATCATCTCACTGACCCGCCGGGCAGCACTGCAACAATACAGCACTGCAACAATACAGCACTGCAACAATACAGCACTGCAACAATACAGCACTGCAGCAAAACGGGTCACTGCCACCAGATAAATAACGCAGCAGGAATCTTTTTTCATCGCCAAGTCAGAAGAAAACGGCTGCTGAACAAGCTTACTATTCGGTGAACTTCAAGTTGCTACCCTCCTCTCAATTCAGGGCACAGCCAGCCGGGACAGTTCAATCGCCCACCAGTCCCACAAACAACATGATGTGTTTCCGCTTCCAATCCCACGCGCGGTCAGGCAGTTTATAAGGGCTCGATTTTCCGGGATGGTTCAGCCCGACAGTTGGCTAACTTTGCTGGTGAGTCAATGTGGGAGTTGAAACGCTGCGGGTCACGATTGGTTTGCTGCCCGCATAACCGGACTGAAAGGCACGAAACATATAGCTGATACTTTTGACCAGCGTTTCGTAGTCGTTGCCTCTTTTCTGAAAGGATAGGCGTAGGAAAAGCTCAGGATTCGTCGATAGCTCCTTTTGAACACCAAACCGATTGGTGTTCGCCAGTTGCGCCGCAACACGCCGATCGACCAAATACCAGAGTGGTTGATGATGATCGGCTCGAGCAGGTCAGTTCATTCTGACCATTGGCCGCTCGGACGTGTCGCGGCTCAAGCCTGGCAAAACCTTCCCCAGTTCCTAATTCCATGGAGATATCACGATGCGTCGTGTAATCGTTCCTGCTCTGATGGCAATCGCAATGATTGCTGCGAGCTCAGCCAACGCTAGCGCGTTCGGCCTGTTTGACAAATTGTGTAACAAGGGTTGCGACTCTTGTTGTGACGTAGAGCCAGCATGTGGCTGCGAAGCACCTTGCGAGCCTACTTGCGGTTGCGAAGCACCCTGCGAGCCTGCTTGCGGTTGCGAGCCAGCCGGTTGTGATTCCGGATGCAAGAAGAAGGGCCTCCTTCAACGCTTGTTCCACAAGCACAGCAACAACTGCTGCGAGCCAGCATGTGGCGCTGAGCCAACTTGCGGTTGCGAAGCTCCTTGCGAGCCAGTTTGCGGTTGCGAAGTTGTTGACGACTGCTGCGATTCTTGCGCTCGCCCTAAGTGCGGCCTGAAAGGATTGTTCTCGAAGATGTTCAAGAAGCATCGCAACGACTGCTGCGAGCCAGCATGTGGCGCTGAGCCAACTTGCGGTTGCGAAGCTCCTTGCGAGCCAACTTGCGGTTGCGAGCCTAGCTGCGGATGTGGCAACTGAGCCCGCTCCGAAGCGTTTCGTCCCTGATGTGAAACCAATCGATCCCCAAACCTGTTGAGAACTCCACTGGATCACTTGCAGCGAAACTCGTTCCTTCGCCAACAGTAATCCACTCTCTCAAGTACGGTGATCGGTCGCAGAAGACGACGATTCATCATTCAAGTCCCCGGCAGTCTTGCGACTGTCGGGGATTTTTTCGTTGCATTGCCGCTGAAGCTCCAACCCGAGAGACCGGTAATGCTGATTGAACTTCAAAATAAAGTCACCAGCATTCTTCAGCGGTAAGCGAATCGGCCCTAATTCTCTTTGACCACGCCGACTGTCCTCCTCCGAAACTCCCTGCTCGGCGGTTACCTCACCAGAACTCTGATCAATACCGACAATCACAGCGTCGGCAATCATGCCATGGTTTCTGCTGCTGGAGCGGGGGGAACTGGACTTCAATGCGATACCTTCAATTGGTGCCAGGACGCCAGACGACCGAGGGATGGGGAAATCCGAGCACTTTGTCAACGCGATTGTAAGGCAATTCCCCACGCAAATATCGCTCCAGATTCACGCAGGCAAAATCAGTCGTGTCATCGACGCGGCGTGAGGACTGTGCCCCCACATGAGGCGAAATCATCACCTTCGGATCGTCCCAGAGCAGACTTTCGGGTGACAACGGCTCGACTTCGGTCACATCGAGGCCGGCACCACCGAGTTGTCCTGACTTCAACACGTCCACGAGGGCTTCTTCGACCACCACTGCTCCCCGGGCCACATTGATCAAGAGCGATCCTGGACGCATTTGATTCAATCGCTTCGAATCAAACATGCCTTCGGTGTGCTCGTTGAGCGGTAACGTCAAGAGCACGACATCGCTGATGCCCAAAAGATCATCCAACCTGTCTGCTGGCCAGAATTCACTCAATTCACTGGGAGGATCAACTGGGAAATAATCAGTACCAACCAACTTGACATCCCAAGGCTTGAGCATCCGCGACAACATGCGACCGTTGCCCCCCATTCCAACAATGCCTACGGTTTTCCCTCGCAGATCGTCCGTTGGCAAACGGATGAATTCTCGCTTCTGTTCAGCCCGAAAAAACAGCGGGGCCTTACGAAGCAACCCAAACAGGAGGGAAAAAGTCTGTTCGGCAACCTGAGAGGCGAAAAGCCCCGAGGCACTGCTCACCATAATTTCTGAGTCAATGACTCCCGGTACAAGACAATGGTCCAAACCGGCCGCAGACGACTGAATCCACTTCAGTCGCCTCGACTCCAGAACGCGATCCCAGTTCACGGGAACCTTGGCATGCCCGATGAAGATGTCTGCCTTGGGCAGCCATTCATCGATCCGCTCCTGTCCAGCATTAACGACCTCACAATTGGGCGCGGCTGCCTGAATCTGAGCCACATGCTTGTCCTCGACGGGATAGCAAAGAACAATTCGCATCGATTTCCTCCTTTGACACGCTTTTGCCGCAGCAAACGAACCTTCTGATCACCCGTGCAGGATCACCCGTGCAGGATCACCGCATGCCGCACGATTACCGCAAGCCACACTCCTGCCCAGAATGTAGCGTGAATCCCTTGATACGCGAAGTCGGAAAACAAAAGCTCTCTTGTTCCACCGCTCGCTCCACCGTGCCGTCTTCCCAACAAACGCACCGTCTTCCCGACAAGGTTCTCCCGCAGCGTGGGTGGCGTGGCAGGGTAACGGGGCGATTCACTTTTCGGTTTTGCCATGGTGACCATGCGAATGCATTTTTTTCAGGTGCTCAGGCATTTGAAATCCTGGTGACTGCAAAAACGACATCAGATCTCCAATTTCTTCCTGCGTCAGCACATCGAGCAGGCCTGCGGGCATCGCCGAAACTTTGGATTTGGCCCGCTGCTCAATCTCTTTTTTATTGAGCCGCGTCAGCTGTTTTGGTGTCAGCAGATTCGTCATAACACTTACGAATTTCTCATCCTCGCTCGCGATGACTCCACTCACAAGACGCCCATCCTCAAGCAGAAATTTGAACGTCTGGTACTTCTCGTTGATTTCGCTTGACGGTTCGATCAACTGCTGAAGCAACCGCGAATGCTTGTAGCGTTCAGTTACCTTGGTTAGATCTGGTCCCAGATTGACCCCATGACCAGCGAGCACATGACACTGGTTACAGTTCGCCTTCATGAATGCTGACATTCCCCTCATCACCACCTTTTCTGTTGCTTTCGGAATCACCAACTCTTCCAAATCCGACATTTTCCACTTCTGAACAGTCGCTGGTTTTTCAGCTGCCAGCAATCGCGCCTCCTCTGTCTTGGAGTCAGCGACGATCATCAATCCCTTCATCACAACCCAGTGCCCGGGGAATGTACAAACGTAGGGATAGACTCCCGGCTTGGCAGGTGCCTCGAAACGCAACACATGGACTCGTGACTTACGCGTCGGTCCAATCATTTTCGTGGCTTGAAGTATCAAGCGGCGTTTATTTTTGGGGATAAAATCTGAATTTGCATTGGCTGGATCACGAGCCATCGCATTGGCGGCCATGCCAACTTCCTCCAGTGCCCCTTGCTGAACCAGCACCAGGTTGTGGTCGGTGGCATCTGGATTGGTAAATACAATTTTCACGGCTTGGCCGGGCCGCACACTGAACTGTTCGGTAGTAAAACGCATCACCTCGGGCAAACACGAAATCTTGATCGTTGCAAGCTCGTTTTGAGCATCAAACTGTGCCTCGGATGCGTTGGGAGTTGGCTCCGTCAGACCCGCGTTCTGCCTGGCATCTCGCAGAAGCTTGCGAAGATCATAATCCTCGTTATCTTCCCAGTGCCGTTTCAAGGCATGGGACTCCAGAGCACACGTGATCGCATACTTAAGATGCCCCCCTTGAGGATGATTCAATACCTGCAACATCGAATCCAAAGCCTGCTTGGTTCCGATATAGCTTGCAGCGATGACACCTTCCATGCGTGCCATGGCATATGAGTCGTTCACAGCCCTTTCCAGCAGGGGGTAAATGTCTTCCATCTGGTCGTGCCAATATCGCAACTGCTGAACAGCAGCAGCACGTGCGTACTTGTCATCACAACCCAGCAATTCCCTGAGCAATTGCAGGTTGCTGGCCTTGACCCCACGATAAATCCAGATCGCCTCAATTTGGTGATGGCGATAACGCTCGTCATCAGCATCCAGCTTGGCAACCCACAGATCGAGTGCTTTTTTCACAGCGACAGGATCACGCTCCCGAAGCTCGCGACGAATCCAGGCCCGGATGCGGCCTTCGGGGCGTTTCAATTGTTCCAGCAACTCAAGGATCGTCGCGGTTGCAATTTCAGGCGGTTCCTGCAGTGCTTTGCCTTTCTCGACAATTCGCCAAATCCTGCCAGAATGCCGGTCACGACGCTCATCTCGCAACGAGTATTGCGCATGTCCTTTGACAGGGTTGTACCAGTCACAGACGTACAGAGCTCCACGTGGCCCAAAACGGATATCAACCGGAATGAAACTCAAATTTTTCGAGAAAATCAGATCACTGACATACTCCTCATCAAAACCAAACTCACCTTCTTGCCAACGGTGGATTTCAATTCGGTTGGTGGGCTTGTAACGAGCCTTGATGTATCCCCCCTGCAGCTCATCAGGAAACGTTGCAAAATCCACGAATTCCTGACCACAGGTACCTGAATACGCCCTCATGCCATTCGGCTTGGGATGTTGCCGGGGATACTGCGGATCCAACGAATGAAAAGCAGCGGCAAAAATCGGGTGACTTGCAACGTGCTGCCCCCAATCATCAAAAGTCACGCCCCACGGGTTGGTACTGGGATACGTTCCGAAACTTGTCAGTCGGTGTGTGTCAGGATCAAACCTGAACCAACCGCTATTCTGCTGTCGGACCGGACCGTACGGAGTCTCCACCTGACTGTGATGAAAAATGGATTCCCGGAAGATCAGATCGCCATCAGGAGTCCAGACAAAATCATGCAACGAGTGATGGGAATCCTCCGTTCCAAAACCACTCAGCAACTGCTTGCGGAGATCAGCCTTGCCATCACCATCAGTATCCTTGAGGAATGTCAGATGGGGTTCTTCTGACACATAGACGCCGCCATCACCAAAGACAAAGGACAACGGGATATGCAGATCATCGGCGAACACCGAAGACTTATCTGCCTTGCCATCCCCATCAGTGTCTTCAATGATCACGATGCGGTCGTTCGGCTCATTGCCCGGGTAGACATGCGGGTAAGTGGTTGAGCAACTGACCCAAAGGCGTCCTTGATTGTCCCACCGCATCTGAATGGGTGCAGCCAACGCGGGAAACTCCTCCTCTCCGGCGAACAGGTTGACATCAAACCGGGGGTCGACCTGAAATGACTTCCGTTCATCTTCAGCAGACATCCAGCGATTGGCCCCGCGACTTTGTTTGGTATCAGGCATGACAGGTAAATTGCTGTCGTCCACCGGTCCCGTGATCTTCCTGCCTGCTGCAAGATCCCAAATCCGTGCATCACGGTTGGCGGTCATGATTTCGAAATTCCGCATCGCGGGCAGAAAGTCCAAATAGCCGTACGTCTTGCTGCGGCCACCCGTGTAGTAAAACGTGTTGAGAGGACGATAACGACGAAAATACTGTCGATTTTTATCAATCACCACTTGCCGTAACTGGTCTGAAACCAAAGGTGCCTCCTGCTGGAAAAGGCCCCGGTAAACCTCATTGGAAAAAAATCGGTAACCAGCGTCATTGAGGTGCGATCCATTCATCGTCAGGTCAGTTCCCGGACTCTCCATCGCACTGCGAGTGGAATAAAAGACGTCAATGAAACCGAGATCCAGTTCATCCGCAACACGCTGCATGATCCCGGTATACACCTCCAGATTGGCATTATTCAAAGCCGCCGCATCAACGCCCTGCACACGTTCGTTTGCGATTGGCGAAAGTAAAACAATTTTTGCTCCCGTCTCGCCATTGAACGCAGAACCGCGAAGTTCATTCAAAAACCTCCGCAAAGCCTTCTCAAATTCGACGATCCCCTCGGTTCCAGCAAACGATTCATTGAATCCGAAAGCGGCAATCACGACATCCGCTTTCTCATGCTTCAAGTGTTGCATCAAGCCAGCAAAGTTGGCAGGACGTGGCTGCAGATCAACTGTATCTGCAGGCCAGCCTAGATGCCTGACTGTGATACGTTTTTGCTTCGCTTTCATCTGCAGCAACGCTTCCAGATAACCAAAGTACTGGGATCGCTCCAGCAGCATGTTGCCGATAAAGGCAACGCGATCACCCTCATCAAGTTCAAGTGGAAGCGCTGTTTTGACCGGCGTTGTGTTCTCCGCACGCGGGGCACTGGCCGCGTAAATGCCGTATTGTTTCAAGCCTGGATCCAAGACAGGATCCGCATTCCCCGTGCGAATGTTTTTTGCATCCTGTTGACGCTTGTCCTGAGCTTGCACCAAACAAGCCGCCAGAGTGAAAACAAAGACAAAGAAAAAACGGGAGAGTGTAGGCAAACGCATCATGTCAGAAGATTGAGGGGACATTGAATTCACAACAAAGGACGCGGGCATAGTCATCAAGATCTTTTTTTAGTCAACACGAACATTGGCGAGGTCAGCGCGGCAACCCAGTGGATTGATCTTTTCGACTGGCCCTGCCATCACACTTCACGGGAGGGAAAGTGCCGCGAGCGTAAAAACCACCTGCGAATATTTCCATCCTTGAGATAGTCTACCCGATCACGCTGAGACACAACGCTGAGACACAACGCTGAGACACAACGCTGAGACACAACAGCTGAGACACAACAGCTGGGAAACCTGTGATCTCAAAACCAGCTGAGGGCACGTTTACTCGGCAACCAGGGGTGCCCCAACAAACGGAGGGGCAGCCGCTACCAGAGCGCAGCGGCGGAACGTTTGAACCCTTCTTTTTAAACGACGCTTTGAAACCCGATTGGGGCTGGCTGAGTTCTCGCTAAAGCGAGCTGCCTCGACAACAGCCATCCATACACCACAAGATGGCTGCCTGATCATCTTCCTCGGCCGAACCACAGGCTAAATCGCATTGATGAGGGGAATCATGGTTGCTCACGACGTCCCGTCTCAGGGGCGCGACGGACGGAACATCACGGCAACCAGGCGTTCTGGCGTGATTTCTCCCTCCTTTTCAGGCATTTAGCAGGCCAAGCAAGAGAAATTCATGGCTGGCTGGATACCAACTTCCACGAATTCGTTACAATTCGATCCGGGCGTCAAAACACTGCGTCGCATCATCATGTTCAGGGGGCCATTGGTATCCTTGAATCGCAGTATTTTTTCGCGTTACAGAGATGCGGGATCAAACAAGAGAAATTGGAATGAGTGACGCAAAAGTCAGTGGAATTGTCCACCTGATCGAAGATACCAAGACGTATGGCA
>PKCN01000269.1 GCA_002862205.1 Planctomycetaceae bacterium
CGCTGCAGATTCTAAATCAACTCAGAGAGAAAAAACCCCACAGCATCCTTGATTTGAAGCCCAACACGCCGCATTGGCTGGTCGAGGCCATCGAGAAGTTGATGTCGCGTGACCCCGATAGCAGGTACCAAACTGCAGCCAAAATCATTGTCGCACTATCCCAACATTCACAAACAATTCCGAAGTCTGCCTCGGATTCACCTCTCCCCAATTCACCTCTCACCAATTCACCTCTCACCAATTCACCTCTCACCAATTCACCTCTCACCAATTCACCTCTCACCAATTCACCTCTCACCAATTCACCTCTCACCAAGCTTCCAACCCTCATTGCTGCATGCACCCTCATGGTGGTCATTGGTGCGAGCTATCTTCTATGGCCTGATAATTCGGTTCAGAATCTGAAACCGGTCTTGGATCCTGTTGTCGTTGGTCCCGAGCAGACTGACTTCCGAATCACCATCAAAACCAAGGGCGACGCTGCTCGTGTCTTTTCCACACTCAACGAAGCCGTCACCCAGGCCAGCAGTGGTGACATCATTGAAATCGAAGGTGACGGCAAACATGAGATTGCATCGACGATTGAGACAAATGGCAAGGAGCTGACCATTCGATCGTTAGCGGGCAGTGAACCCGTCCTGACGATCAGCAACAACGAGGTGGCCAGCGGAATCACATCGAATGCAGATCTCGTGCTTGAAGGCCTTACCTTTCGACTCATCAACCAGAATGCAACCGGTTTGGCTCGTGGGCCAAGACAGAGGGCCGTGCATTGCGTGAGCGGCAACCTGCACATTTCGAATTGCCGGTTTGACGCCATCAGCAGTAGACCTGATTCTCTCAAATGCATCACCGTGATCAAAGCCAAACAGTGCGAAATCAGAAATTCTGAATTTTATACTGGACCGCTCAACACTGCCTTGGACATTGGCATGATCCCCGGAACTGATCTCAAAATCGAAAACAATTTGATCGCCGCTGGCTCAGCGATCGAAATTGCATTTCCCAGCCGCAGCGTTCCAGAAACAGAAACAAAAGTGCGTCTTGCCTGCAACACTGTCTCGGCTGTCTCAGGGTTATTGGTTTTGTTATCGACCCAACGGGAACGCCCTCCCGAGAGCCCCGTGCCTGTGGAGACCCAAGGCAACGTTTGGGATGTGGAATTCCTTGTGTCTCTCGCGGTGCAACCGATCAAGGAAAATCAGATGCGGCCAGAAATCAATCAACGCGTTCTTGAGCAAATGATGCTTTGGCAAAGCGTGGACACTCGCTTTCTGATCCGGCAAGCGTATGTAGGCATAAGTCGTCCGAACCAAAAGATCCGGATGATGCACAACCTGTCAACACGAGATGAGTGGGAGGCACTTTGGGGACGAACAGAAACATCTTCTCTTCAGCTTCTGAATCCCCCACGCAACACAGGTTTATTCAGTCGGGAACCCAGCACACTTGGCCCCAAAGATTTTCTACCGCTGCTTTCCGAAGGACCACAGGGGAGGCAACAACGAATCAGCGGTACCCAACTGGATATGGTTGGTCCCGGCTCCGAATACACCACCTGGATACTGAGCCAAACCCCCACCAAGTGAATCACCCGCTGCTCGCGACAACTCACGAGTCCCAGCCCGCCAGGCACGAGTCAGAAGCCACAAGTCAACAAGCGGTGATTTTCTGTTTTTACTGAGTTCAGGGCTCTGCAACATCGGGCTTGTTGCTGGTGACAAGCGAGACACCAATGAACAGCACCAATGAAACAAGCAGGGCGACCGCACCGGAATCAATATTCAGAGGGACATTGAAGTTGAATGCTCTGATGGAGAAGTTCACGATCAGGCTTGACGCAATCGCAACACAGGCCGCAGACGATGTGGCTCGCTTCCAATTCAAACCAATGGCAACGGTTGGCACGAGGGCGGCGGCAAATGTCCCCCACCCAAATGCTCCCAGAAGTGCCACCATGTCACGACTGTACAATGCGAAGATCATGGCTGTACCACCAATCAAGACGGTAACGATTCTGGCCCATTTCAATTCGTTCTCAACCGGCTTTCCACGAATAGCCACCGGAATGTCATGCACAATGGCTGCGGCGCCGATGTTCAGAAAAGCATCTGCCGTGGACATGATCGCTGCGAATAAACCAGCAAAAACAATTCCGGCAAGAATCGGGTGAGTGAAGTACTGAAGAAAATCAGGAGCAGCACTGTCAGCATTCGCTAATTCAGGATGAGCATGGCTGATCACAAGCGCCCGCATCGTCAAGCCGACCACAATCCACAACAGGGCCGTGACCATGTAGCCTGCAATCGTAGCGGGCAGGGTCCATCTGGCATCCTCAGCACGACGTGTCATCATCAATTTGGTAATCACCTGCGGTTGCCCTGCGACTCCTAACGCAAAGACGAAGTACCAGGACAGACACCCGATCATGCCTTTGCTGCCCCAAGGGCTCATTGATTGTGGATCATCGACAACCAGAATCTCGGATATCCCTGCCAATCCTCCGTCCACAGTCCAAATGGCTGTCAGGACAACCAGTACTGCGGCAACCATCATGATCACTCCCTGAATCAAATCGGTATAAACCGATGCAATGATTCCCCCCGTCACACAATAGAACACCAACAGGACAGTCGAAAACAAGGCACAGGCAAACAGTGACACTTCGCCATAAGCGGTCAACCCACTGACCAGACTTTGCAGTACCGTCGCCATGGCTGCAATCTGTGTTGCCAGATAGCCCATGACGCCCAGCACGATGGCCACTGCAGCCAACACGCCTGCAGTCGTACTTTGATAGCGGGCTTTGATTACATCTGGCAACGAAATCGAATCCCGCTTGACCGCCCATTCGCGTAGTTTTTTTCCCAGCAAAAAAAAGCAGATGGCGTAACCGATGGTCGTTGAAATCACAATCCACAGGGAACTTATCCCCATCCGGTAGACCAAACCCGGTCCTCCCACAAATCCAAAGCCACTCATGGCGCTTGAGAAGATTGCAATCGAAGTCACAAAAATTCCCAGATCGCGGCCAGCCATGAAAAAATCACGGGCACTTTTGGTCTTTCGCATTGCCCACAGCCCGACAACGATGCAAAGCACAAAGTAAATGGCAACACAGGCAACGATGATCTGGGCACGATAACTTTCCATCAGTTCGTTCTCTCAGTCGTGGATTCACCGACATCCGAGCAGACGTCTGTTTGAACCTTTCCATCAACGAACCATTTTTGGAAACCTGCGACGTAGATGACGGTAAACAGACCAGGCACCAGCCAGACGCCAAAAACCATCCACGTGACCGGAGCAGGGAAGGGTCCCCAAAGTTCTCGATCTGAATCAGTCGCGTACTCTCGCCATGACAACATCATCGCGACAAACGTCAGTACGTAAATCAATCCAACACCAAGGATCCAAGAGCGGAAACGCCTGATCTCTGGACTGGACGAATCAACTCCGACCAACAACGTTGCAGTCAGAGTAACAATCACCACGATCCCGAACACAAGGCCCTCGTTCCAGCGAACGATGTCCTCTTCGCTGCGAGGCCCACCGACCTCCATGACAGAAAGAGTGAAATCGGGATGCTTTGCAGAGGGCACACGAGCCTGCTCAAAACCCATCGCGGCATAAAGCAGCAAAGCTCCGATCACCAGACACAAAGCCAACAACCAACGTACTACGTCAAACATGGAACCCCTTTCCGATCCTTGCTCACCCACATTCGACCCTTCTGGTCATTTTGTCCGGCCATCGGATCCCTCAACTCTGATTCATTGTGATATCGCGACTTGAATCGCACTGCGGCATCCTGACCGCGGTTTTCATTTCGTTGTTTCCGGTTTTGCCTGACGTTGAAAATCGATCACTCGATCCATCAAGTCACATGCTTCAGCACGCAATCCCTGGTCTGGCTTGAGTTCGTCACCGATTTCCAAATGCTGATCGTTCTTCTGATCATAGGCTGGCCATGCGACCATTCCCTCGGCATTGGGGTCGCCCGATCGGGCGAACTGTGTCCAGTAGCGAATCATCGCACTTGCAATCGCCCGATCGACGTCATCAATTTTCGTCTCGTTCAAAGTATTGAAGACGTACGGTATTTCAGCGGCGTGGGCAGCTTTCAGCCATGGCCAGGAACGACTGTTGCGTGTGAAATGGTACATCCAGGCAGGAGACTCTCCTGCCTGCATGGCTCGCAGGTATTCCCGAGTAGGCCGCACGAACCAGACATCAGTGATTTCCTGAACCACCGAGTCACGGATACTCGATTCATCGTCAACGCCATAGAGCTCAAGCACCTCCCCAACCTGCTCGGGGAAACGTCGACCGATCGCCTCGCGATGTTCCTCAACCGATTCATGAACCTTGGCTGGCGTGAACATGGTTCCTTCATCCCGATTGGTGCCCGCGATGGTGGGTACTCGATTGTGCTTTCCGGCGGCATAAATCACTGACGGGAAATCAGGCAACAACCAACCCTCTCTGACCACTGGCAATCTTGGCTTCAATTTTTCCAGCACCTGCTCGGCAGGAATCGCTCGCAGTTGCTCCAGAGTATTCCCTGCCTCACCCCCCGTTTCATCCAAAAGTTTGCTCACCTCAGTGACACCAACCTCCTCAGCTGATGGGCCATAGTAAGACGGTTTTTTGAGATCACGGAATATTTTTGGATCAATCCACGCGCTCTGCAGGATCGCCTTATGAAACAGACCGTTTGCAAGCGGTGAAGCAACCAGCAGGTACACACTTGTGCCACCGGCCGATTCACCAAAGATGGTGACATTCTCTGGATCCCCACCGAAGGCGGCGATGTTGTCACGGACCCATTTCAACGCATGGATCTGATCAAGAATTCCGTAATTACCCGATGATCCGTGCTCAGACTCTGCGGTCAAAGCGGGATGTGAAAGAAAGCCAAACGCTCCCAACCTGTAATTGATGGAAACCAGAATGACATCGCGTTTCGCGATTTCATCACCCATGTATCCCCCTTCATGTGCAGACCCTTGAGTGAGCCCTCCGCCATGAATCCAAACCATGACAGGTAGCTTTTCAGCTGGCTGCCTGGCAGGTGCCCAAACATTCAGAAACAGACAGTCCTCTGAAAATGGACCTGGCCGTTTTCGCCCTTTCTGCAAACACTTGTTACCAAACTGATTGCACTCGCGCACACCCTTCCATGGCTCAACGGTTTGCGGGGGCTTCCAACGTAACGCCCCCACCGGCGGCGCCGCGTAGGGTATTCCCTTGAATACGCAAATGGACGAATCATCCTCAAGCAACTCTCCGCTAATACTCCCTGATTCTGTACGCACAGTTCGGCTTTGAGCAGCATCAACAGCGAGAGGCGGCAACCACAGCGCCGCGCCACAGACCAACCACAATGCCATTCTTTTCATCATCCTATCCTTCGTGTCTGGACCCGATTTCATTGTTAATCAATCGCGTGTTTTCTTCACTCGTAGAGCTGCTGATTCGCATGATCATGCACATCAAGCTGCCTCTGTTTCAAACTCATTCCAATGCCTGTCGAATCACCAATGTTCAAAAACTGTTTTTGTTTCCGGTAACTTGGCCAGGTTGGCAAATCAGCCCCATTTGGATCACCGGTCTCAGCGAATTTCACCCACTGCGCACGCATCATATCCGAAACTCTCTGTTCTGCGTCTGATGCATTTTCCCCAAGCGTCCCGAAGACAAATCTGAGTTCAATCGCATGGGGTGAACCTGTGTCCGAAGATCCTGCCCCAGGTTTAATGAACTGATACTGATAAGCGTCCATCGGAATACTGTTCATGCCTTCAAGAAGCTGCCGGGTGGGATACAGAAACCAGGCGTCCGTCACAAAACGAGCACCGTCTGATTTGTAGTCACCACCTGCTTGACTGGAATAGAGAGAGATGACGGCCCCGGAACTGGCACCATAGAACCGCCGTAACGTCTGCTCAAATTCATCACGATTTGGAGGCAGGAAACCGGTGAAATACGCGCCTTCATCTTTGGTTGTACCAATCATCATGGGGACGCGAGCCTGCTTTCCTGCCGCAAATACGGCAGCCGGATGGTTCTCCAGCACTGAGCCATCAATCGTGACCCGTGTCTTGTAATAAGGTCGTCCCTCAATGAACTCTCTGGCGGGGATCTCACGTAACTGCTGCATCACCGGCTGGGCAGATTGTTGATCGACAAAATCAGCTGCCCATGATTCTCCAAGTGCCTCAGCACTGGGCGTTGAAGATACGGGCTGACGCAGTTTGACCACATTGGCTTCAGCCAAATCATTGATATATCCAAACATCCATGGGCTTTGAATGATCGCTCGATGAAACAACCCACTCGCCAGAGGTGACGCACACAACGCGCTGACACTGGTGCCACCTGCTGATTCACCGAAAATAGTTACATTGCTGGGGTCCCCACCGAAGGCGGCGATATTATCACGAACCCATTTCAATGCTTGAATCTGATCAAGTAGCCCATAATTGCCAGAAACATGCTGCTCGGACTCTGCAGACAGCTCGGGATGTGCCAGGAACCCAAGGGCACCCAGTCGATAATTGATCGACACCAGGACCACACCCTGGCGCGCCAGCTGGCTGCCATCATATTTGGCCTGGCTGCTCCATCCCCGATTCAGCCCTCCACCATGTATCCAAACCATGACAGGACGTTTCGTCTCCGGTCCCGGGCTTGTCGTCCAAACATTCAAAAACAGACAGTCTTCGCTCATCTCCGGGGGCTCGCTACGTCCCGACATATTTTGCCACGCCACCTTACCGAATTCTTCACAACGCCGAATCCCATTCCAGCTAGCAGGTGGCTGTGGTGGTTTCCAGCGCAGATCGCCGACCGGTGGTGCCGCAAAAGGAATCCCCCGGAAGACGGTCAGTTGATTGGTCGCGTCCAGGCGAACGCCACTGACACGCCCTTGGGCAGTGCTCACAATCGGCCTCAATTCAGCTCCAGCCTCATCTGCATGCGAGACACGAACCAGCACGCCCGTCAGCCCCGCGGTGAGACAGAGCACAGTGAGACAG
This sequence comes from Planctomycetaceae bacterium, assembly GCA_002862205.1. Classification (GTDB taxonomy): domain Bacteria; phylum Planctomycetota; class Planctomycetia; order Pirellulales; family Pirellulaceae; genus Rubripirellula. Next base: position 7,041 of record PKCN01000269.1, read on the forward strand.
AGCACAGTGACACAGAGCACAGTGAAACAGCGCACAGTGAGACAGAACACGGAGCGAAACTTGATACGCAGCACAGCGATCATGTGAACATTTCCTCTGGATACTTGCCGCATTATTTTTTTTCTTTTCGTCATCGAATCGGAATTAGGAATGAATGACCACCGATTTCATCTCTGTCATTTCATCGATCGCGTATTTTGGTCCTTCTTTGCCCAAGCCACTATCCTTGATCCCGCCATAGGGCATCAGATCCGTTCTCCAGAGTGGCCCACCATTGATGTGCACGTTGCCACAATCGACCTCCTTGGCAAATCTGACAGCAGCATCAACATCCTGCGTAAAGACACCGGCACTCAGGCCGAAATTGCTGTCGTTGGCCATTTCGATGGCATCATCAGCATCGCGAGCAGAACAAACAGCGACCGCTGGTCCAAACAACTCATCTTTGACAACTTTCATTTCTTTTCCAGCTGACAGCAAGAGCGTGGGTTCCATGAACGCTCCCTCGCGTTGTCCCCCACACGCGATCGAAGCACCCTGCTTTTCAGCTTCGCTGATCCAGTCGTGGACCCTTGCCGCATCTGCACTGCGTACCATCGGCCCCATTTGTGTTTGGCGGCTTAATTGATCCCCGGAAACGATCGACTCAATCTGCGGTATCAACTTCGCCATCAGCTCGTCATGCACCTGGTCTGTCACAATCAACCGCTGTGCAGAAATGCAGACCTGACCTGCATTTGCAAAACCACTGAACACGGTCGCAGCAACCACTTTGTCAAGATCAGCGTCCGGCAGCACGATCAAGGGACTGTTTGCCCCGAGCTCCATGGTTACTTTCTTGATTCCTGCGATCGCACAAATCTGCTCACCCACTTCGTAACTGCCGGTGAAGCTGATTTTCCTGACACGTCTGTCACTACAGATCGCTTGCCCCACGCTTCTGCCACTACCAGTCAGACAGGAAATGGCGGTCCCTGGCAAACCGGCATCCAACAATGCTTTGACAAGGTGCAAAGCAATCAACGGTGTGTCGCTGGCCGGCTTGAGAATCACAGCATTCCCTGCCGCCAACGCGGGTCCTACTTTGTGACAAACCAAGCTGAGTGGAAAATTGAAGGGCGTAATCGCTGCAACGACACCACATGGAATGCGGAGTGTGAAGCCAAGTTTATTTTGCACCCCCTGCCCACCATCAAGAGGCAACACCTCACCACCTAGTCGCTTTGCCTCCTCGCCACTCAATTCCATCGCTTGAGCCGACCGCTCAACCTCTGAGGTCGCCTCGGTGATTGTTTTCCCTTCTTCACTACTGAGCACCTGCGCAAGCTGGTCACGTCTTTCCAGCAGCAGATCGGCAGTGCGACGCAGGATTTGAAAGCGTTCATATCCTGTCAATGCAGCCATCACCTTGGCACCAGCCTGTGCCGAATGCAACGCAGCCTCAACATCCGCAGCGGAGGCAACAGGGACGGTATCAATCACGTCTCCATTGGCAGGATTGGTAACATCCAGCTGTTCTTTTCTGTCCTGCCATTTCCCCGCAAGAAAAAACTTCATGATTCATTGTGCTCCACGAACCGAAACAATTCAGCTTAAAAGTACTGCTACAAAGATGCCTGTAAAATGGTTGCCAGATCTTCTACCGTTGCAGTAGTGGGTGACAGATCCAGCAGTCGCTGCAATGACATGGCAGCGGCAGCCAAATCGGGAATGTCCTCCGGTTTGCCGCCGACGGCGAGCAACCCCGTTGGCAAACCGATCTGCTCACGAACGTTGATGACCCAATGGATAGCTGCCTGAGCCGCTTCTGGAGCTTGCATTTGCTCTGCCTTTTCAACGCCAAGAAAAGCAGCGACCTGTGCTAACCTCGCTTGGCGGGTATCAGACCAAAACTGCATCACGCCCGGCAGAACGATTCCGTTTCCAACCCCATGACTGCACTGATAGGTGGCTCCCAATGGATACTCCAACGCATGTGCCAACGAAACTCCACATGAAGAGAACGCCGCGCCGGCAAGAGTAGCAGCCAGAGCCATGCCACTACGAGCCGCAAGGTCATCGGGATCATCGATAACTCGTTTCAGATTTCGACCGATCAATCGAATCGCTTTTTCGGCATACATGTCGCCCAATGGATGACTGCCTTCGTAGGGCAAGCCATGCTCAAGATCCTCGGAAAAGGAAAAGAAGTTTCGCACCAGATAGGCTTCGATCGCATGTGTCAACGCATCAATGCCGCTTTCGGCTGTCACGTGCGGGGGACAACTGATCGTCAACTGCGGATCAACAATAGCAACATCAGGGCGAATACGTTGGCTGAGAATCGCAGCCTTTTTGCCAGTGGCACTTTCCTTCAGGATCGCCGAATGTGTCACCTCACTGCCAGTGCCAGCAGTGGTCGGAATACAGACCAGCTTGACAGCACGCTGAGGAGCCTGATCGAAACCAAACAGAGCACCGACATCACCATCACCGCCAAAGGCAGCGGCCGCTGCCTTGGCGAGGTCCATGTTGCTGCCACCCCCAATCGCCACAAAAAGATCCGGCTGAAATTCGTTGGCGACATCCAATAACTGTTCCACGACCGACGTCGATGGTTCCACTTCTCCGTCACTGAAAACATGCATGGTATTGCCTGCATTTTGAATCGCTACTTCTGCCTGCGAGACAATACCGGCCTTTACCAAAGCTTGATCACTGACAATCAACACCCGCTTGGTTTGCTCTCGAAGCAATACCCCTGTCAGCGTCCCGATCGCACCAGGGCCAAAGGTCAGTTGATTCCCTGAAAACAGGTTCCAGGTGGTTCGTTTCAGGCTCTCTGCAAGACTATTCACATCGTCCTCCCACCATCGACCACCAGGATTTGACCCGTTGTCAAACTGGTGCCGGTGACCAAGTAATGAATCGCATCGACGACGTCGTCGGGTTTTGCCAGGCGCGGAATAGGAAACGTCGCGACCCGACTTTCCATCTGTTGCTCAGTCATACCACGTCTCAACCAACCACTGTCAATCGGCCCGGGGCAAACAGCATTGACGCGTATTCCGGGTGCCAAGGCCCTCGCCAGCGACTTGGTCATCGTGTTCAAGGCCCCCTTACTTGCACAGTAGGCAACACAGGACCCCGCTCCGGAGATACCGGCCACGCTGGCAACATTGACAATCGCAGCATCCGCTTGCCGACTCAGCAGCGGAACACAGGCGCGAATCACAAAGAAAGGACCTTTGGTGTTGACGGCAAGAATCCGATCCCACACTTCCTCGGTCATCCCCTCAAGATCCTCATGCGGAACAAATTCCGTTGTTCCCGCGCAATTGACCACAGCATCCAGACGTCCGAATTCCAGATCAATTGCAGCAGCCATGCTACGCACCTCGGCATCCAGACTGACATCACATTTCATCAATAGTCCACGGGCAGCCTCTTCCATTACCAGCTGTTTCGTCTGCTCTGCATCATGCTCGTCCGGACCAAGATAATTGATTACCACATCAAACCCTGATGCAGCAAAACGGCGAGCGCATTGACGCCCCACTCCGGTAGCGGCTCCGGTCACCAAAACCACAGGTCGTTCTGCTGATTGGCTCATGCTTTTTCCAACAACATGGCAATGCCTTGACCTACGCCAACACACATGGTGCACAAGGCATAGCGTGAATCGACTTCCTGCAGCTGTCGCGCTGCTGTCAACAGGAGCCTGGTTCCACTCATGCCCAACGGATGTCCAATGGCGATCGCTCCCCCATTACGATTGACATGCTCCGCATCATCTGGCAGGCCCAACTCTCGCAAAACAGCGAGACTCTGCGAGGCAAATGCCTCATTGATTTCAATCACGCCAATCTCCGCAAGTTCGACACCCAGTTTGCCCAACAGACGCTGGGTCGCCGGGACCGGCCCCATGCCCATGATGGTTGGCTCAAGCCCCACCACCGTTGTGCCAATCACCTTTGCCATGGGTTTCATATCATACTTTGCCACTGCGTCATCGGAGGCCAGCAACAACATTGCCGCTCCATCATTGACACCTGATGAATTACCCGCGGTCAACGTACCATCCTGCTTGACAAATGGCTTCAGTCGCTTCAGTGCATCAAGGGTGGTATTTGAGCGTGGATGTTCATCGTGGGAAACGACGATTGGATCCTTTCTGCGGACAGGCACCTTGACCGGTGTGATTTCACCGTCAAAGAACCCCCTCTGCTGCGATTGATGGGTTCGCTGCTGACTACGGAAGGCGAATTGATCCTGATCGTCACGGCTGACCTTGTAAAGTTCGGCCACATTTTCGCCAGTCTGTGGCATGGTTTCACATCCAAACCTTTCCTTCATCTGTGGATGAATGAACCGCCACCCCATGGTGGTGTCCTGCAATGACTGATCGCGGCCAAAAGGCTGATCGGACTTGGGAACAACAAAGGGCGCTCGCGACATCGACTCAACACCGCCGGCAAGACACAGTTCGGCTTCACCTGACCGAATCGCGCGTGCCACGGATGCAACAGAATCCATCCCCGAAGCGCACAAGCGATTGACGGTCATGGCGGGAACATGATTGGGCAAGTCGGACATCAAACCCGCCATCCTTGCCACATTGCGATTATCTTCTCCCGCCTGATTCGTACACCCGACCAACAGATCATCCACGGCTTCCCAGTTCACCTGCGGTTGACGCTGGATCAAGGCGTCAATCACCCTGACCAGCAAATCGTCGGGACGGACGGTCGACAAAGCCCCCCCATAGCGGCCAATCGCAGTCCGGGTTCCGTCACAAATCCAGGCATTTCTCATGGTCTGGTCACCTCTGCTGTTGGATTGTTTCGGGTGAGAGACGTTTTGCCTGCCGCATCATTGCTGTGAGCCAACGCTGTTTGTCGTTCAAGTTCCCGCAGGGTTGATAACTCGAGGTCTGATGGGACTTGGGTTTGAGTCAAATCCTCGGCAAACCGGACGTCCCATCCGGTCGCTTCTGCAACCGTCTGTCTGGTCACCCCCGGATGCAATTGCGTGACCACCAACTCACGCGTCTGGAACTCTGGACGCAGGACACACAAGTCAGTAATCACTGCGGTGGGGCCACCCGTTTTCAACCCGGCACGCTCGCGCGAGTCACCACCATCGAGGTAGCCCGCCGAGGTGATGAAATCAACTTTCTCGACCAGTTTACGACGATCGTGATTGATAATGATTAGCGTCTCTTTCGCTTGTGCCGCAATCTCTGGCGCTCCTCCTGCACCCGGCAGACGCACTTTGGGTGACTGATAATTGCCAATCACGGTCGAATTCAAATTGGCATACCGATCCACCTGCGCTGCACCTAGAAACCCAAGTTCTACGCGGCCACCCTGCAACCAGTAGGAAAAAATCTCTGACGTCGACACGACTGTGTCAGCTGTCAGCGCCAATTCACCATCACCGATCGACAACGGCAAAACAGATGGGCGTGTCCCAATCGTGCCACTCTCGTAAATCAGTACCGCTTGGGGAGCATGCGTCAACCTGGCGAGATTGGCAGCCTTGGAGGGGATTCCAATTCCGACAAAGCAAACGGTTCGTTCCTGCAACATTCGCGCTGCAACCACAGTCATGACCTCTGACGGTGTCGCTACCATCGCATCACCCCTCTTTTCATCACTTGAAAAACTTTCATCACTTGGAAAACCAGACTGTTTCCTCGACATCATGCACCACCCTTCACTGGCACAGTGTCCATCACATTCTCGCGCATCCAACGCTGAAAATTCTCTCGATCACGCGAGACCTCGTCCCAAGCCTGATAAAAGCTATTGTCACGATCATAGTAGCCGTGAGCATAAGACGGCGCGGCCCCACCGGGAACATGACAAACAGCGGTCACCACCCATGCCGGTAAAACGCATGCATTTGCCGGCGCGTCCAAGTCGTCAACGATCTCCTCGACAGTCACGATCACCTTTCTGGCTGCCAATGCAATCTCCTTCTGAACACCAACGATTCCCCACAAATGAACATTGCCAGCACGATCAGCACGTTGGGCGTGAATGATGGCAACGTCAGGCCGAATCGCAGGAACAGCAGCAAGTCGTTCACCCGTGAATGGACAATCAATGAACTTGATATTGGGGTTGTATTGGGCAAGGTCTGAACCAAGAAAACCCCGCATCACCCCAAATGGCAATCCCGCCGCAGCAGCCGTATAAGACACAGTCATCGCCGCGTGACTGCGTTCGTCGATTTCAATGGGATGCGGAAAGTGCTTTTCGACTGCATCGCGTAAACGATGCAGCGAGCCCACGCCTGGATTCCCACCCCAAGAAAACACAAGACGCTTCGCGCAACCCATGCCGATCATCTGATCGAAGATCACATCCGGCGTCATGCGAACCAACGTCAGATCGCGTTTTTCCTGTCGGATGATCTCGTGCCCTGCAGCAAACGGGATCAGATGGGTGAAACCTTCTAGAGCAACGCAATCGCCTTGATGCAAATGAGTCCGAATCGCATCGGACAAAGTCAACAGATTCGACATGGTGCATACTGGGGGGGACGAGTGACAGACGGCCGCCACCGTGAGAGCCGAACCTTCAGGTGGCAATCGTAACGGCCGTGCGATAAACGTGCAAACTGTTCGTTTATCGCACAAACGCAGCCGTGCGGAAACAGCGACTCCTCACCATGCCCGTGGAGAACCCCACCGCAGCTCGTGACGAGTGCCCAGATCAGCCAGCTCAGATTTTTCCGTCGAGTCCCATCTGATAATACTTGTGGGTAATCGATTCCTGATTTTCCAACAACCAGTCAATCGATGGCTCGCAAGCCATGGCTTTGTGAATCGCCTGGGCCATGGCCTTGCGATGAATGTCAAAGAGAGCCTTGTGATCGAGGTTATCATCATCGATCACACCGGGGTTGAGCCAAACGCTACAAATGATCCCCAAGTCATTGGCCTTTTCTTTCGGCAAATCTCCCGCCCGAACTGCATCCAGCACTCCGTTGGCGATTGCGGCTTGCACCGTCCCCATCAGGATATTGGTATAGCGGCTGTTCTTGACCGTCACTTTACTTACGCAAAGCGTTACCGGCCTTACTTGGATATCTGTATTCAGAATGGCGAATACCTTGGAATGGCCCATCGACTGATCACCAGTCAACGTGGCAAGCGCGGTACCCACAGGCCCATCCAGCTCACCAATCACGACCTCAGGCTCTGCCGCTGTGAAAGGTGGACCACCAGCAACAAGTGCTTCACCGGTTCGGAGAACGATACGATCGGACATGGAATGACTCCTGAGTCAGTAACAGTTTGGGTTGAATTGCGAACGAGTTGACGTTCGGTAGAGCGGGATAACGTACAAAGCGTCAATCTGCATTTCAACTGCCAGATGAATCACATCGTTGGTCGTATCACGTCGCATGACGATGACTCTGACAGCGGACTTCGCAACTGGCAGCCAGAATCCTCAACCACATCCCGCCGCATGGATTGCCGAGAGGATATTGCAAAAGCGGGTACTTCCCCTCAATGTTGTTTCGGCAGGGGGCTGTTTCGTCAGGGGGCTGACTTGACCTGAACGACACCTCACTGGCCAGCCGAGTCGCTGCAAATGAAATTCGGCAGCGGATTCTGCACTTTGCGCGTTAAACCAGACAAAAGCACGCATCTTGGGACGATGGGGATGAGAGCCTCGCCGGTGGCAGGCTCGATGGGACGCAGCAGCCATCGGTACAGTGAGCGAGTCTGAAAGCAACCGAAGCGAGCATGTCCTTATCGAAAGAACCTGCCCTGTTTGCCGGAAAACCGCGCTCTTCCGGTCAGGAATCGCACCATCCTGTTAGAATTTGGGACTTAGCTCTTGTTCACGAGCGACCACTTCGATTCAAGGATCGTTGTAAGCGCAGCATTCGACGGAATTTTTTGACAACCGCCAAAAAAGAAATACGGCAGGACGGGAAAGAAGAACTCAATGATGGACGAATCAAACCCAGAAACGCCGCTCGATGGTGAATTGGTGTCGGCAGCGAGTCAGCAAGGGCAACCCATCACGGAAATCCCCCCGCGTGAACGCATTGAAGTGACCGCCAGCAATGCGGCCCAAATCATTGCAAGCCTGCCTGCGAAGGTTGGTGCCATCAAGGCCGAGGTTGGCAAATGCGTGATCGGTCAGCAGGAGAATACAGAGGCGATTCTGTATGCACTTTTTTCATACGGGCACTGCTTGCTGGAAGGAGTTCCCGGTTTGGGAAAAACGTTGCTCGTAGGTGCTGTCTCGCGTGTCCTGCACCTTGAGTTCAAACGCATCCAGTTCACCCCAGATTTGATGCCCCCTGACATCACGGGAACAGACATTCTGCAGGAAGAAGAATCCGGGCATCGCGAATTTCAATTTGTGCGAGGTCCGATTTACACCCAGATTCTGTTGGCGGACGAAATCAATCGTACTCCCCCCAAAACACAAGCAGCGTTGCTCGAAGCGATGCAGGAAAGAACCGTTACCGTGTCGGGACGCACCGACCAGTTGCCTGAACCGTTTCTGGTGTTGGCCACCCAGAATCCCATCGAGCAGGAGGGAACCTATCCGTTGCCAGAAGCCCAGCTCGACAGGTTCCTGTTCCAATTGCAACTGGGCTACCCGACACATGACCAGGAGACGCAGATCGTTGCCGGTCACTCCTTTACACCGCTTGACGGTTTGACCCCGCAACTGGCGTGGCATGAAGTGATGGCGTATCGCGATGCGATCTCACATATTCCGGCTGCCGCCAATGTGATTGACTATGCAACACGTCTTGTCCGGGCAACACGTCCCGGAACGAGCGATATCGCACCCGGAATAGCGAATTGGATTCGTTGGGGTGCGAGTCCTCGAGCAAGTCAGAATCTGATTCTTGCAGGTCGCGCACGGGCAGCCTGCACAGGACGCTTCAATGTAGCCTGCGAGGACATTGCAGCCGTGGCCCCAATGGTCCTGAGACATCGTATCATTCGCAGTTTCCAAGCCGATGCCGAACAGAAAACAACGGATGACATCATCGAACAACTGATTGCAGAAACGCCGCAAAATGCTCCCAAGTCAAAGAGATAGCCCGAATGGCGGTTATTGAGAACGATCGACTGATTGAACGATTTGACCCCAAGGTCATGTCGTTACTTCACACCCTGGATTTGAAGGCCCGTTATCTGGTGGAGGGTTTTCTGGATGGGATGCACCGCAGTCCATTCCACGGGATCAGTGTCGAATTCAGTGAATACCGTGATTACCAACCCGGCGATGACCTCCGCCACTTGGATTGGCAACTCTACGCCCGCAGCAATCGGCTCTGCATCAAGAAATACACACAGGAAACCAATGTTCGTGTCTATGTGGTGATCGACACCAGCGGGTCAATGAGATATCGCGGCAGTGAAGCATGGGGCTCGAAACTGGAAGTATCCAAGACGCTTGCGGTCGCTTTGACTTCGATGATGTTACGGCAGAATGATGCAGTTGGTTTGCTGACACATCAGGAGCCGTGTGAGGCAGCAACATTCATTCGCCCCTCTCAAAAGCAAAGTCAGTTCAACACGATCCTCCAGCAACTTCAGGGGATGTCGGCTGCGGGCAGTCCACGCCTGACTGATTTACTGCAACACATGATTCGCTTGATCCATCGCCGCAGCATTGTGTTGTTCTTCTCCGATTTGCAGGAAGAATCCGACGGCATCACGAAAGCATTTCAACAACTCAAATTTTTGGGCCACGAGTGCATGATTTTCCAGGTGTTGGATCGCGATGAATTGGAATTTCCATTTTCAGAACCGGCTGTGTTCCGGGACCTTGAAAATGGCGATCGCCGAATGATAGATCCCACCGGTGCACGCGCCCGTTACCTGGAACGCTTCGAGGCTTTCATGGATGAGTATCGTGATCTTTTTCATTCCCTTGAAATGCCGCATTGTGTAGTGAGGACCGATACGGAACCATGGGAACCGTTGACCCTTTTCCTTAAAGAACGCCGGCGGTTGATGTAGGCATGAGTTTGCTGTTTCCCATCATGGCGTTCGGAAGCCTGCTAGTCGGGGTACCGATCTATCTGCATCTTCGCCGGCGCGATGAAAAGAATCTCGTTGAATTTCCGACCCTGCGATTCCTTGATGACCAACCAGTAGCCCGGTCCCGTCCGATGTGGCCTCGCAATTGGCCACTGATGCTGCTCAGGATCCTCTGCATGCTGATGCTGGTTGCTGCCTTCAGCTGGCCTTATTTTGACGATGACCAGCCAGTCGTCATTGAGGAGAGTCGCGTCTATATCATCGACAACACTCTGAGTGTTCAAACCCGAAACCGATTCGAAACAATTCAATCCCAGACAGCCGACGAGATTCAATCCGCAGGCATTGGCATCCAAGTGGGTGTGGTCGAACTTGGATCCACCGCCCGGATTATCGCGAGACTGGGTGACAAAAAATCAGCAACAGTTCAGGCCGTCAAAAACCTCTCCCCCGGAGCCGAGCGAGGCGATTTCGTTGATGCATTTCGCACAGCTGCTGAGATGCTCAGCAATTCACTTGGTGCCAAACGCCAAATCCTGTTGCTCAGTGACAATCAGACCAATCAGTGGCAGCTCGACGCCAACTCGCCACCATTTCTCAAGAACATCGAGGTGAAAACAGTAAATCCTCCGGCGCCCGATATCGCCAATCTGGCCTTGTCGGCACCACTCGCCCGACGAGTGACACGAGATGGCGATCCATGGGTGGAAGTGAGCGCCACCGTCTCATTGCAGGGAGATTGCGATCCAGGTGATGTTGTATTTCTGGATCGTGGACGAGAAATGGAGCGTGTGACGCTACAACTTTCATCCTCCCAGACACCAACAGATTCAGAAGAGCCAGCAATCACTGGCAACACAACCACGTATGGCACTGCCTTCGCTCAGTGGAAAGCTGATCCGAATCAATGGACCGTCGGTGAAATCACAGTGGATGGAGCGGATGATGACCTGAAAGGAGATAACCGGGTCGTTTTTTCCTTGCCGCCCGTTCGCAAGGGAAAAATTGAAAGCATCGTCGATTCTGTTTTCCTCCGTCGCGCCCTTAGCCCCGAAGTCATTTCTGACCGTTGGGACAGCCGGACTATCGATAAAGATTCACCAATCAGTCGTGACCCGGAAACCACCCCGGACGTACTGTGCCTTGAGAGTCATCGACTGCAATCACCGCTTGTACGCTCGACGGTCAGAAGTGATTTAAGTGCCGGGCGTGGTGTCATTCTGTTTGTTGGCAAAATCACCCCAGTGATTTCCGGGTTTCTACGGGAGATGGGAATCGAGGCAGAGTTATCCCAGAAACCACCAGCTGATCCAGCCACGTTTCGATATGTATACGCCGAGCACCCCATCTTTTCTCGCTTTCAAAACATGGATTTCGGCAATCTCGCAGAGGTCGAATTCCAAAACTATCGGCGTCTCAAAGTCAACGATGCCACATCGCTTGCGTTCTCCGCATCGGGCGATCCACTTGTATTCGAATCAAACGCGGGGCCGGGGCGATTGATTGTATTTGGATTTTCGTTTGATCGAAGTGACACAAATTGGCCCATCCACCCAACCTTCATCCCCTTTCTGGACCAGACTTTCCAATACGTCCGGGGAGACGAAAAGACGGAAACCTTTTTTCAACCTGGCGAATCAGTGGTCTGGGATTTGCCTGCTGGCAATCAGGCGGAAAAGATTGTCGTTTCCCCGCTTGATCCGTCCACCATGGGAGTTGCCGAAGGGATCGCTCCAATGGTGATTGAGGTCGAAGAACGTAAAGCGATTTTCCCGTTGCCTTCCCAACCTGGACATTATTTAATTCGCTACGACCAGACGGATTCCACTGGAGCCATTCTTGATGTCAATCCATCACCGCTGGAATCCGAATTGGTGTTTGAAACCGCGACAACCGTGCTCGAAAATTGGCAACGCAACAGCGATGATGACAGCCGTGAAACCAGAACAGCAGATAACGAACCATCGAACCGCCCCACCGCCATCAGTCTCAGCAAAATGGAAGCCATGCAACAACTCAACTGGTGGTACATCCTGACCGCCGCCATGGCCTTCCTGATGGTAGAAACCATCTGGGGTGTCCAACAGCAAAAGTGAACCATGAACGCTTCCTGCTCTCCTGAGGCAAGGATCTTGAGGCCAAACACGTGACAACAGGTGTCCAACGCCTCCCCACAGTTCCCTCGCCTCCCATTTGCGCCTCTGGAAACAGCAAATCCTATCGTCACAAACTCACAACTCCCCAGCATTCGTGCTTCCACTGTTTTTTCCAATTCCCGTCCTCAGATGAACCACTACAATCGAACCGTTGTTGTTCCTCGCACAATTAGCCCAAAGTCAGCCCCGTGATTCACCATCTGCTGGAAAGACGCATCAGCGAAAAGGCTCATTCAAGCAAGTGGGAAGCTGTCATCAAACAGACAGCTCTCCTGCTGTCGATCATGTTTGCGTTAATGATCGGTCTGGGTTTAACGGCCTACTTTGGTCTGATCCAAAGCGTCAGTCAGTTCCTTCTGATGGCAGTTTGCAGCGTGGCCGGCGTTGGCGTGGCTTGGCTGATCTGCCTGGTCATGGTGGTTGAACGTCGTTTGGATCGCAAATCGTTGGCGGCTTCGGTTGAACATGACAATGACATGTTACTTGATCGCCTCAACACGATCGTTGAACTTGACCAGCGTAACCCGAATGATCAATCAGCCGCCATGTATCGCAATGCCATCGAAGATCAGGCGGCTGACTTGGTTCCCAAATTGGCACCGGCAAACCCGCTAAAAAAGCGTTCGGTGACGGCTCATCTTCTGGTCATGTTGCTGCTCGGAGTACTGACGATCAATTTCTATCTCTCAGCAAGCCCTCTCGATACGTTGGCTGCAAATGCCACCCCTCAGGACGACATGGAGGCTCCTGTTCCATCGCTTGTCATTCCTGACGCTACCGTCCCCACACCAGACCAACCCTCTGAAACCTCCAACCGCAACTGGGGTGAAATCCGCATCAGTGAACCCGGACGCGATCTTCGCATCACGATCCACGAAGATGTTCCGATGCTGATCGAGGCAGCGTCCGATCGACCTCTGGATAGCATCACATGGCAAACCAGGGTCAATGATGCTGAAGAAATCACGCGTCCCTTGCCGGAGCTCACAGACCCCCGTTACGCCGTCTTCCAGCCCACGTTGAAACCAGTCCAACTGGAGCTAGCAGAGTGGGATGTCGCCCGCTATCACGCTGTCGCAAATGGAACTGATAAAACCCAATATGCCTCCTCAACCTATTTTGTAGAAATCATCCCGGGCTCGGACGCTTTGGCAGAATTACCCACTGCAGGATACGAGCACCTTGAAGATCTGACGGACCTGATCCACCGCCAGCAACAAGTCATCCGAAACACGGAAAAATTGACGAATCTGGAAAACACAGATGAACAGAAAAAAATGGATTCCCTGGCCGGGCAAGAGAGCGTCCTGGCTTCCGAAGGCAGAGCAGTACACAAAGAAATCGCTAAGCGACTGGATCAGAAAACCCTGCGCAAGTTTGCCTCCTCGATCGAAGCCGCGGGGACCGAATTTGCCAAGGCAGAAACCGCGTTACTGGAACACACCGCATCAGAGTCTGAGCCAACAGAGGATGCAGCACTCATGCATCTGGTCGATGCCCGCCGCGAACTGGCAAATCTGATTCACCAACATCCCGAATCGTTCAAAGCTTCAGCTTTGAATGAGCTACAGGATCGGCCAACTCTCACTGCCACCCAAGCCGACCCTGAACTTGCAAAACTACTCAAGGAACTTGCACAAGAAAAACACCAGACAGACCAGGCATCACAGGAGATCGCTGACTTACTTGATCAGCAAAAAACCCTGCAAGACGAAGTTCAACGACGCAACGATCCGCAATTGCCAAACACGGGCAATCCAGAGACGGCACAACCCACAGCCCGAGAACTGGCAAATAAACAGAGCCAGATCGGAGATCAATTCGATGCAATTGTCGATCAATTCCCAGATGCCTTTGGCGATCTACAAGGGCTTTCGAATCAAACAGCCGCGAGCTTATCACGGTCGACAGAGCAACTGTCACAGAAATCCAAGACTGACCTTGATGCGGTCAAACACGCAAAAAACAGATTACGGGATTTAAGTGACAAACTTCAGCAACGGTCGGCTGACTACGAAATGCTTCAGTCTGAATCCTTGCAAGAACGCATTGCGGCGAACCGAAAATCCTATCGTGACATTGAAGAAGCAACTGAAAAGGTAGGCGAATCGCAAGTTGCGAAAATCACCTCCGAAACCGCACAACTACTCAACGAAATTCCCGACAACATCGGACAGAACGACACCGCAGCAGCCAAACGGTCTTCGCCTGACAACCAACAACAGGGACAAGCGACTCCCCCCACAAGTCAACGCGAACAGGCAGCACAGGACCACCAACTCGAATCAGTGGCCGAAACCAAAGAGAAAATCACAAAACAGACCGAGAATCTGCAAAACACAACCGACGCCAGCAACCAGTCAGAAATCGCAAAGGATCTTGACCAGTCCCTGAACAAGCTCGCTGATGAATTGAAACAGGAAACGTCAAAAAAACAGCAAAGCCTCGATCAAAAGCAGATGGCATCGCAATTGAATCGATTCCAGGAACAAACCGAAGCGATGCAGGATGCAAGAGAGTTTGTTCAGGAAGCACTGAAACGTGAAGAAACGATCCAAAGCAAAGCGGAGGATAACGTGGATTCGAAGACTCAGTATCAAACTCTTGCAAGAGACCAAATACGGCTGGAAGAAGACATGACGCTTGCGCGGGAACAAAACCCCGACGGTTTCCAATCGGTGACCAGTCAATGCGAGAAAATAAAAAAAGAGATGCAGCAGACCATGAGGTCACTAAATGCTGGACAGGAGGATGCACCGCTCGCCAGCAAGCAAACAGTGGAGTCGCTGGAACAACTCGAAAAATCGCTGGCGAAACAACAGCAGGAAATGGATTCAGAAAAGCAGCAGCAAATTGCCCAACAGATGCAAAAGCTGATTAACAAACTCGGTGAAATAGAAAAGAAGCCTGACGACTTCTCGAAAAAAGAAAAACAACAGACAGCGGGACAATGCCAAACCGTTGGATCCATGGCATGCAAAAACCCAGGCGGCAGCGGAGCGGGTGGGCAAGCATCCGCTTCGGGAAAACCCACAATGTCTCCTCCCAACTCACCCACTGGGCCACCCGAAGCTCCCCCTAACCCAGCGTCACCCAACAGTGGCCAGCCATCCCAAGCTGCCCCATCTGCGACAGCAGGATCCCCGGCTCCCACTGGATCCCCGTCTTTGGGCGGAGGAGCTTCTCCGACTCCAAACTCCGGAAGTAGTGCAAGTCCGGAGCAAGCGTTGCAAGAAGCAACCGAGCGACTGGCAAAGTCCGATGGCACTCAGGAAACGAGTGAAGCTGCGGGAGGCCTGAAACAACAGATGCAGAGTCTGGCGAATGGCCTGGGTCCGCAACCCGGCCGTGGAATGAAACCGGGCAGTCAGGCGGGGAAGATGTCAGGCCAAGGTGACTCACTGCGGGCTGGCGGACGCGAATCAGTCGAGCGCGGACTCGCTCAACTTGAGTCAGCTGCCCGGCAAGGTCAACAGGGAACCCTTTCCCCGCAGGCGGGACGTGCGTTACGCAACAGTGGCATGTCAGACATCCTCGAGGGCATACAGGGACAGTATGGATATAACGATGTCTCGGTGGCGTTGATTCAGAAGGTCAAGGAAGAACTCGAAGGCCCCAAAGTGAACATCGACCTCAAGACAGTGAATCGATTACGAGATCAAATCCAGCGAGCGCAGCGTGATCTCGTGATCAAGGCAGAGGCGTCAGAGCAAGCAGAACCAATTTTGCGTAATGATCCAACGAAATACCCATCCGCGTATCGCGAATCGATTCAGAAATACTTCCAGACCCTTTCCGAAGACAAGCCACAATAACGCATGAGTGAGCTTTCATTCCAACTTCCGGCAGCCTTGTTGTACTGTGGTCTTGCGACGACAGGCGTCCTGCTGTGGTGTGGACTTGTTTTGCGTCGGCGGGGAACTGCGAGAAATCGCATGGCGATCATTCTTTCGTTACGGTTGATATTCTTTCTCGCTTTGGCACTGCTGGTTTCACGTCCGGTCTGGACCGCGCCTGAACCAGAAGAGGACACCCGCAAACACATTGCCTTGCTAGTGGACCGCAGTGAAAGCATGTCGGTACTCGAAGGCGACACAAGTCGTTATCAACAGGCAGTCAACTTTGTCAGGGAAAGCCTTTTGCCTCTGGTTGACCAGTCCGAACTTCAAGTTCAGCCATTTCTTTTTGCCGATTCAACTCAAGCGGTTGATGGCGCTACGTTGGCTTCCGCGAAAGCTACGGGGCAAACAACCAACCTTGGCCAGGCTCTGGTTCAAAGTATCGTGACCGCAGACCCACCACCGCTTGCTGTGGTCACCCTGACAGATGGAGTTCTGACAGACACACAGGACCACAACCGTGCGATCTCAGTCGCAGTCAACCGAGGGGTTCCACTGCTTGGCATCGGTTTTGGCAGTGAGTCCGGAGGACAGGTCATCGGCTTACAGGACATCGAGTCTCCGTCAATTGCTGAGCCAGGTCAAACATTCAAAATCACGGCCAGCCTGCGAGCGACCGGTGAAGCACTGCCCAGTTTCGAAGTCCTGTTGCTGCGTGATGGGCAACTGGCAGATCGGCGACGAATCAATTCTTTCGACGGCCCGCGAACATGGAACGAAACATTCGAAGCAACGGCTGCACCCGATGGGGTTCATACCTACGAAATCAAAGTGATGCCACCAGCAGATGAATCCGTCGTGATTTCCAATTCACAGATGACGACCACAGTCAGGAGTGTTTCCTCCAAGGAAATTCGCGTTCTTTATGTGCAGGGTGGCCTGACCTGGGACTACAAGTTTGTTCATATTGCGGTGAGCAAGGATCCTACCATTCGCCTGACTGGACTGAGCCGTACTGCCAACGCGTCCCGATTTTTTGAGAGTGTGCAGAGTGACGTCGATCTGATCAATGGTTTTCCAAATACGCTCGACAAACTCAGTGAATTCCGAGTCGTCGTCTTGTCGAACCTGCGCCCAGGCGATTTGACTGGCAACCAGCAGGAAATGCTCGCCCAGTACTGTGGTGAACTGGGTGGCGGATTGCTGATGATTGGGGGTCAACAAACCTTCAACGCGTCGTGGCGTGACAGCCGACTGGAAGAATTGCTACCCGTCGAATTTGCTGTGCTGGGTAACAACAGTGGAAGCCAGAGTTTTTCCATTGACGTGACACAAAAAGCGCTGAAGCACCCTGTTTTTCAGATCAGTGATGATGTTTCCCCCGCTGAGGCTTGGCAAAATCTTCCTCGATTTACCAACCGTGCCATTGTGGAAAATGTCAAACCGGGCGCCGAGGTTTGGCTTGAAAGCGAAGGGAGCACCGGCCAACCAGTGCTGATGGCATCGCAACGTTACGGCAATGGCGTGGCCAGCGTCATCTGCATGCAAAATTTTTGGCGATGGCGTCTGGCCCGAACCAGTGTACCAAGGCATTTCGATCGTTTCTGGCGACAATTGTTCCGCTACCTTGCGGATGCTGGCCGAAATGCTGTCACGATGAATGTTGTTGATCTTGAACCTGTCCCCGGAGATGAAATTGAATTACTGATCGAGCAGCCTGCAACCACCGCCAGCCCGATTGTTCCAGAGGATGGTGAAATGACCATCAATGAAGCGAAGTTGACGGTCTTGGGTCCCGACCAAAGCGAAATCCTGAACATCAGTGTCAAGCTTGAACCTGGGCGTCCCACTGCGGCAAGTTTCATCGCAGACAAGAGTGGCATGTATAGTGCAAATTTGGAACTCAACGATGGCACGCTGCTAACCAGACGGGATATTCAGGTTCAGGAAATTACCGCTGAGCTCGTCTCCACATCACGCAACATGGAACTGCTCCGTCAATTTGCTGCCGTCACCGGTGGATTTGCCATTGAAGTCGAAAAGACGGATGAATTGAGAAATGCACTCAGGATGTTCCTGCAACCTGAAGAACAGTTCGAAACCCAGCGAACCTACGTTCAACCCGCTGGAATGAGTGGCTGGATCCTTGCACTGTTACTTGGCTGTCTATCTCTGGACTGGCTGTGCCGCAAGCGTTGGCAAATGCTGTAAACTCCCTCATGAACCAATTCTCAACCGTGACCACCGACATGCTCAAACGACTCTTGCCAAAGTGTCTGCTCGCATCCTTTATCACGTTGCTGGTGCTTCCATCAACGGCTCAATCCCCTAACGGCAGGGATCTGCAAGTTGATCCCAATACGTCCTTCTTCATGGGGCGGATCCGTTACAGCAGAAACAATGGCAATGATTGCCCGGGAGTAGGGGAAAACATGACTCGGATTGTGTCGGAAGTTTCGACCATCCGAATTGGCAGAGAGACCAAGGTTTCCTTCACTGACCCTAAGATGTTTGAAACGCCGTTTCTATTCATGAATGGGCATCATAAATTTGTGCTGGGAGATGAAGAACTAGAAAGCCTGCAGACCTATCTCAAACACGGTGGTTTTCTGTTTGTGTCAGGATGTTGCACCAATCCGGCGTTCCCGGCAGCATGGCGACGTGAGATGAGTCGGCTATTCGAAAACACGGCAACAAGAATCCTTCCCTACGAGCATCCCATTTATCGTTCCTTTTACAAAATCACGCGGGTACCAAGCCTGCACCGCAACGTCGACGTTCACCTTGAAGGATTGTTCTACGAAGGTCGACTTGTCAGCGTCATGTGCGAAGACGGACTGTGCTGTGCCTTCAGCATGGGCAACCGCTGCAACAAGGGTCGTGGCGTATCACCGGAAAACGGTCGCCAACTGGCATTGAATCTCGCTGTTTATGCCATGACCCATTGAACAGCGGGCGTAAGAAAACGGTCCTTGCTGGCTCTCGTCTCACTACCCAGGGAGCCCGTCTCCCCATCAAGCGGGCTCAATGTTGGGTGTGTCTTTCTGTCCTGCCAGCACGTTGATCGCAACCACGATCAGGAACATTACTGCACCCGCAACGTCGAGTGCGAGCCCAACATCGGTTTCCCCAATCTTCGAAATCGGCGCCAACAGAAGTCCTGCAGAAACAAACATCCCGCCGCGCTCCAGCAAACCCAAACTGCGTCGAAAATAACCGGCAAGTCCGGTGGCAAGCGCCAGAATTCCAATCGTCGCTGCCACCACAGCGTGAAGCACAGCCGCAGCGGTCAACTCGCCTCCAACTGGAGACATCAGGCATAACGCCGGTCGATAAACAAACATGAAGGGAAGCGTGAACCCAACCAACGAAAATCGGAAAGCCGCAAACGATGTTTTCATCATGGGAGCCTGGGCGATTGATGCACTGGCATAGCCAGCCAGTGCGACCGGCGGCGTCACCATGGACATCATGCCAAAGTAAAAAATGAACAAGTGTGCAACCAGCGGTAACACCCCCAACTCGCCCAACAGGGATCCCATCAATGTCGCCATCAGCAGGTAGCAGACGACGGACGGCACACCCATGCCAAGAATCAGAGAGCACACCATGATTCCCACGAGCGCAAGAAACAGATTGGTCTCCACAACGCCCTTGATCGTCGCGCTGAAATCAGTCGCAATCCCCGTTTGCTGAACAATACCGATAATGATTCCGACGCAAGCACTGGCAGCAACCAGAGCGACACCATTCTTTGCCGACTTGGTCATCGACGAAATGATTTCGGGTCGCCAATCAGCCATCGCCATCCCTACGACCAACAACCCGAACATTCCCAGCAGCATTGAATCCAGAAACGAACTGACCATCAAAAGTATGGACAAACCTTCGGTGCGTGGATCAATCCAGCCAGAAGGTACAAATTGTTCCAAGAACATTGGGAATGCATCGCGAATTGGGATGCAGGCTTGAGACGCAACAGCGACACCACTGAATATGATTAGCGCGAATCGACGCTCTTGCTTCGATATTTTGAGTTCACGACGGAAAATCGCAAACACCAGAATGACTGCCAACGCTCCGGTGACGCTGCGGAAGGGAGAAAAACCGCAAATCAAGAGACCTACCAGTGTTCCCAAAGCAGCAAAAAAAACGGTTGCCTCAAATCCCTTCAGTTTCTTTCGGCTTAATTCCTCCGCACTCAGCTTTTCAGTCCCCAACCGCCGTGAGTACAGAAACACAAGAACGAGAATTGAAAAGTAGTAAAGGATTGCAGGTAGAACTGCCGCCTTCATGATTTCCAGAAACGTGACCTGCGGCTGCACCAATTCCAACATCATGTAAGCGCCAGCGCCCATCACTGGTGGCACCAATGCGCCTCCTGCTGCAGCAGCAGCTGTGATGCCGCCTGCAATGTGGTTTGGAAATTTCGCACTTCGCATCATCGGAATCGTAAAAGTTCCTGTTGTCACGGCGTTGGCAACCGCACTGCCAGACAACGACCCCATCAAACCGCTGGCCATCACCGAAACCATCGCTGGCCCACCCCGAATACGACCAAACGTCTTGGTCGCAAAGTCAATGATGAACTGAGTCGCTCCGGACATTTCAAGAAATGAACCAAAGACGACGAAAAGAAACACATATTTGAACATCACCGAAGCAGCAGGACCGAAGACACCCAGTGACTGCAGAAAGGTTGTACTCACAATGTCCTTCGCACTTTGCCCGGCATGCGGCAACATCCAGTCAGGCAACACAGGCCAGTCGTAACGAAAACTCGCGTAGCAGTAATAAGAGTGCGCGACAAAGGCTAGGGCCAGCAGCGGCACAATGATTCCAATGCTGCGACGCGTTGCTTCCAAAACCAGAATGACACCCACCAGACCCACAACGAAATCCATCCGCGTCTCACCCCCGGCGCGATCGCCTAGTGAGATTCCATCTCCCCAGAAACTGCTGAATAGTGGTTGCGTCTGGACAATGACATAAAGACAACAGGCTGCGGCCAGAATTGCTAACACAATGTCAACAAAACGCAACGCCTTGACGTTAGCCAACCGCTTGTGAACAGGGAACGTGAGGTAACACAAAGCAAGCCCCACACCGACAAAGACAGCCAACGCAGACTGCGGCTGCAACTGGTTGTAGTTGACCTCAAACAAGGTAAACAGGCAAAGAAAAACTCCAAGCGCCGTGACCACGGGCTTGACCACTCGCTCAGGCATTGCGGGAACACCGGTCTGATCAGCCCTCGAAGTCGATACCAAACTATCTTTGGGGGGGCTGCATGCGTTTGACCCAGCCTTGGCTGCCTTCACGATATCCGCGCCTTCACTCACAGGTGTTTCCTTGTTCCAGCAGAAGCGTCACTGCAGGGCAGCAACACGTTTTTAAAAAGACACACAGCAAAAACGGCATTCTGCACCATCAAGGCTCCAGATCTTTCGAACCCGGTTACAGCACACCTGCCAATCGACGACCAACAGGTGACCCTGGCATTGAAATGAATCACCCTTTGGAGATCGACTGAAGCCACCGGGACAAGCTCAGGAATCAGAAGGCGTCGCAGCATCTGCTTTGTCAGCATCTGCTTTGTCAGCATCTGCTTTGTCAGCATCTGCTTTGTCAGCATCTGGGGCACCCGACTCATCATCACCTGCAGCGGCATCCGTTTCCCCATCGGCCTGCGACGTCGGCCACAGTCCGGCCTCTTGATAGAATCGCACCGCACCGGGGTGATAATCAATCCCCGTGTCGCGAGTGATATTTTTTTCATTGAGGGCTTTGCCAGCGGGATGCTTGCCAGCGATCTCGGCGCGATTGTTCCAGATTGTTTTTGTAACTTCGTAAATCAGATCATCTGGTTGAGAAGCTGCTGTGATCAAGTGCATGGACCCAACATTGAGACCTTGAAAGTCCGTTTCAAGACCTTTGTAAACACCCGCCGGGATAGTTGCTGGATGAAAGAACGCGTACTTCTCGATCAACGCTTGACGCTTGTCTTCATCAAACGGAACAAACTGAACGTCAAAGGTACTGGTTGCCTGAGTGATGGACCCTGTGGGTACCGCGCCACCGAGGAATGCTGCGTCTGCTGACCCGTCTCCCAATTGGTCAACCGATCCACTTTGGGTGGCATTGATTGACTTGATGTCGTCCCAGGCGACGCCATGCTCAGCAAGAATCGGTTCAATGAACATTTGAAATCCGGCACCTGCAGGCCCGGTGATCACACGTTTGCCTTTCAAATCAGCGATACTCGCTATACCGCTGTCTGCACGAGCAATGAAGAGTGCAACATTGGGAGCCATGGTCGCGATGGCACGAATGTCGTACTCCTTGGTCCAAGTGCCTTCGCCCCGAGTTGCAAAGTACGAGATTGCAGCATTGGAGAGTGCCAATTCGAGCTCATCCTGCTGTAGGCGCCGGATGTTTTCCTGCGACCCTTTGGTTCCTTTGGCCTGCACCTTCCAATCAAAAGCTTCTTTGTGCTCATTCATCACCTCAGCGATGGCGCCACCCACGACAGGAAAAGCACCTCCAACGGGCGCTGTTCCCATGCTCAGGAATTGCTTTTTGGCGGGTTGAGCATCCCCATTGTCGGTGGAGGAGTCTTGCCTGCTGCAACCCACCACGGCGGCAGCAACAATCAACAAGCAGGGAATAAGTTGGTAAATTCGAGCCATCGGTCTGGAACCCTGTGGATGGTAAGCGTTCAGCGAAACAATGTGTCGGGTCAAGCATGAGCCCAATCGCGAGCCCAAAAGGAGGCTCTGTCAGGCGGGAAATCAGTTAGCCACGATTGGCGTTGGCACTCCGCAAAGCGACCCTACTATGTGTCAATGCGGCCTGATTCTTAGCCCTTCATGGTAGCAGGCAGCACATGCTGCGAATAGAAGCCAAATCCAAGCTTTGGACCTTGAGCGTGTGACTGAAAATTATCTGCCGGCCAGCGGCAAAGCGGGTGTGAAGAGGTTAGAATACGGGGAGCGAAGTCCTGCCCACCCCTCCCTTCTCACCGTACGGATTCTTCCCCATCATGCCCAGTCAAGCAAAATCACGCCGGAACTTCCTGAAAACCTCTGCCGCGCTGACAGGTGGTTATTGGCTAGGCACATCCACGCTTGCAACTGCCGCATCCCCCAATGAAAAGCTCAATGTGGCGTGCATTGGTGTGGGAGGTCGAGGGTCAGCAAATGTAGGTGGCGTATCGGGCGAGAATATCGTTGCCATGTGCGATGTCGATGAAACCAAAGCAGGCAAGCGATTTCAGCAATTCGACAAGGCAAACAAATTCCAGGATTTCCGTGTGATGCTGGACAAACTGGACAAACAGATCGACGCTGTTGTCATCAGCACACCCGACCACATGCACTTTCACCCTGCCCGCCAAGCCATGCTGATGGGCAAGCACGTGTACTGCGAAAAACCACTCGCCCATTCCGCTTGGGAATGTCGTCAGCTGACCAAACTGGCACAGAAACAGCATGTTGCTACACAGCTGGGGAATCAACGACACGCCAACCCGGGCATGGCTCGAACTGTCGAGGCTGTCCGGTCCGGTATGATCGGTGATGTGACGGAAGTTTACTGTGCGATTGGTGGTACTCGCGGCATGCCCGCCATGCCAAAAGAGTTTCCGCCAGTCCCCAGCAATCTGAATTGGGAACTATGGCAAGGGCCTGTCAAAGAACGTCCTTACTCCCCGGAATACTGCCCGTACAAGTGGCGGTTCTGGTGGGACTACGGCACCGGAGAAACTGGTAACTGGGGATGTCATATCCTGGACATTCCTTTCTGGGCGCTGCAGTTGAAATACCCGAATCGGATTGATCTGGACGTTGTCCCTTCTGCGGAGGACATCGATCCTCTACGCACTCCAAAATCGATGAAAACCCGCATGGAGTTTGGTGCCGAAGAAGGTCATGGCCCCCTGACACTTCACTGGTGGCATGGCTCACTCAAAGAAGCTTTCAAAAAGCACAACACCAAACCGAACGGCAACACTCTCTTCGTTGGTGACAAAGGAACGATCTCAGCAGGCTTTGATGGCTACAAAGTGACGATGAAAGACGGCAGTACTCCAACACCTCCCGAGCAGTCGATCCCAAAGTCACCCGGTTTCCACAAAGAGTGGATTCAGGCCTGCAAAGGCGGTCCAAGATCCACCTGTGATTTTGTCGAGTACACCGGACCACTGGCTGAATCTGTCCTGCTTGCCAATGCAGCCTTCCGCTCCGGATCTGGTTTTGACTGGAATGCCACAGCGTTCGAGGCAACTGGCAATGACAAGATCGAGCAATTTCTCGTGCCTGATTTCCGTCCCGGCTGGGAAGTCGACGCAATCTGAACTCCACACTCACCAACGCTCACTTCACTACAGCCAACACGGCAGTATAGAAACGCCTCTGTTGAATACCATTGCGTCGAGACCCTGGATTAAAGTCTCTAAGGTGGACAGCCACTGACGGGTTTCACAACGAGTCAGTTCTGACGGGTTTGGGTTGCCGTCCCGTTTGACGGATCCTCAATTCGCAGACTCTGGCCCCACCTCTGGAGCTTTGACTTGGCTGCTGCGTTTGTACAGAACCAGGCGAACATCGGTCTGATCTGCGGTCAACAATCGCGGGGCGCGGTTCCCGACAACGGCGGTGGTGGGTATTCGTATGACTTCCACGAAATCGGCCATCGACAGCCCAACCTCTTCCAATACCGTATCCGAGTTGGAATGTTCCCAGTTCTCCTTCTTCAAGATCCAGAGATCTTCCACACCCTCGTCACGTCGACGCACCAAACCTTGCCGGAGTGCTTCCTGCGCCCAAGGGGCCCCCGACGCAGACCAGGCTGCGGGAAAATTCCTTCCTCCGATGGTGTAAATCAGGCCGATTCCCTGGCCGGACAAGTCGAGCACCGGAGTTCCCTCGGAAAACCCTGCGTCAATCACTGACCGACGCAAAACCTGAATCAAGTCCGCCGTCTCCTGCGCCATCAGTACCTCCGCCTCGCCAAGACCAATTTTAACAGGCTTCATCGCACCTTCAGTGAATGACTGCTGCCGATACGGATTGGTGTAAGCATTTTGCAAATCGAGAATGCAAAACAGTGGCAAACAGGTTGCGATCAAAACGACAGCGTTGACTTGCTGCCTCCTGGGTGGCAGTGCAGTAATGGCAACGGCGAAGCTGATAATCCAGAAAAAAGCAAGCGTTGCACCTTTATCCCAGTAATTGATATTCGTTCCAAACGCAAATGCGTAGGGAAGCCAGAAGAGGAAACACGCAGCCGCCATTCGCCGGCGATCCATTTCACGAAAGTAAACAGCCAAGACAACCAGACTGAGCGTGGAAAGAAACAAGTACCGCTCCTTTCTTCCGTACTCGTCATCTCGGTGTTCAAGAAATGCAACCGACACATTCTGGAAATCGAACCAAGTCGCTGCAACGCCAAACGCTCCCAGACCAAGCAGCAGAAAACTAACCAGTCTGACTGGCCAAACATTGACACCATCTCGCCACTTTCTGGTCCCAAAACGCAGCAAAGCAAATAATAACAGACATGCCACACCGAAGATGATTCGCCAACGCGTGTCGAGGTGAGGTGAATTCCATTGAATCAATTTCCTGAATGAGTGCGTTGGATCCTTGCTGATTGCCATGGTCTCACGCAATTCCCCAATGTAGGCAAGTGGACCACCAGCAAGCAGACACATGGTGACAACTAAAAAAATCAATGCCGAACCAACAGCGACGACAAGCGACTTCCAACTCCACCGTTCAACACCCCAGACAAACACCAGCACCATGATCCCCAACGCGGCGGCAGAAGTCGGCTTGGCCATGAAACTCAAATAGCCTCCAAGTCCAATCAACACGGCTGCCGACAACTGGCGACGCTCCGTCTTCGCATTACTGAATACAGCAATGCACACCAACAGAAACGCAACACCATTGAGTGAGTTGTAGCTTGGTGTCAGCAACCAATAGGACATTACCGTAAGACTTGGTAAAGCAAATGTGGCAGAAATTGCCAACCTGATGAACAGCGTGCAACCGAAACTTTGCAACCATGTTCCCAGCAACTGATAGGCAACCACAATCGACAGACCAAACGTTGCCAGAATATTGAGTTGCCTGAAAGCAATGAGATCACCACCAACACACACAAATGGAATCGAAAGCACACTCCCAAACTCTGAAACTGAAATGGGATATTCCCGTGGCATTTCAACGCAAGTCATGTAGAAAGATTCATCGCTTAGATCAAACCCATGATCTGCTTTTTTGAGAATCCAACTAAGAATCAGCACGGTTTCCAGCAGCATCACAACCGACAGCACCACCGCAATCAACCATGATTTACCAGACTCGGCGGGCGCACCGCTGGTGTCATTACTCTCGACCGACGTCATTGTTACCGATTGATTCATGCGTGACGCACTGATGCGTATGCAACGGCATTAGCCGCTACGAATATTCTCTGGCAAAACCCGGGACTGAAAACGCAAAATCCGTGCGGTCTCCTTCGTGCAAGCAACGAGTGTTCTGTCACTCCGCAAAATGCATTTTTTCACCCGCAACAAGATTTCAGGAAAGCTAGCTAAATGGCTCCTTTGCGACAAGACAAGAATACCGTCCCGACTACAGAGGCCTCGTGCCGAGCAAGAAAATGCCCCAGAAGCCTCGGCGTATTCTTTGCTATCACTGGCATGGAAATGCGAAAGCAACATACATTTCCAGAGGAAAAAGTTACCAGCACCCCCGAACCAAAAATTCGATCCTCCGATCACTGCTCCGAACAGGCCCGAGCAACGGCAAAAGAAATGAAACCCTGGCCGCGGTTGAGCAACCATGGAAAAGCATGGTGACAACCGCCACGAGTTCGCCCACCCTGCTCAAAACCTTGCCTGTGGCTGACATGCCGCACGGCGGATTCCGCAGTGGGTGCATGCAACGGATCGATTGAAAAGGCAGAATTGCAGCGACTCTCGCTGTTGGCTGTGTTCTCTCTGCCGAACGACAAACGAAGAGAACGCCCCTTCTTGAGAACATTCTTCATCCGTTTGATCTCAGTCATACAGCCCCCTCAGTGGAGAACAACCATCACCAATCACTTCAGAACACCAGCCCAACCGGTGTCAAGCAACCGATCCTGAGCCACGCCGAGCCTCGTATTTAATGGATCCGCTGTTAAACTGAACGTCCCAACAGTTTACCCCATGCTCTGGAGCCCATCAGGTGACTCGCTTTCGACCTTCTGCAATTCGCGTCCTGCTATCAGCAATCGTCTTTTTTGTATCCATTACTGCAGTTTCTGAGGTCACACTGGCACAAGAGAAACAAGAGGATGCTGCCGCCGTAGAATCCCGCCCGGTGGTGGAACAGGATGAATCGCAGGCTGAAACAGGCGAGAATGAAATTGCATCGAAGGAGAACAAAAAAAGTTCAACCGAGCAGGACTCAACTCATGCCGAGGAAAAGAAGAAACCAGTTCCCCCGAAGCCCGCGCCGCTCAATGGTGTCAATTACATTTTTGACACTCAGATTATCTTGTACGCGGAACCGAAAATGAACAAGATGATCAAGTCCAATCAGGCCCTGACTTGCACTGAACTTCAATCGCAGATTGCCGACAAAAAATGCAAGGTCACCCTTGCCGAACGCAATACCACACAGCAAACCAAGCCGGACTTGTACCGTAAAGCGAGCCAATCAGTTGTTGCGATCCTGATCTCACGCAAACACCTTGATCACTGGCACATTGTTCTTGCAGCAACAGGCTTCTTCATTTCAGACGACGGCATCATCGCTACCAATCGACACGTATTCAACAAAAGTGATGAGTACATGTTTGCGATGACCTCGGACTATGTTGTTCACCCGATTCAGGAAGTGTTGGGCGCCAACACAACGAACGACTTGGCATTCTGCCGCATCGATTCCTCGGACTACAAAGGCCTGCCGTTACGACGAAACATTCCGGTCGGAAGTGACATCAGTTTGATCTCCCATCCCAGCGGTCGTTTCTACACATACAGCCACGGGGTGGTTACCCGTCGTTACATGCGTCCGCCCCAGCGTGGACCGGCAAAAACCGGAGACAAGGATGCAGACCAACGTGCGGCCGTGAAAGTCCCGACACGCTGGATCACCCTGAGTGCAGAGTTCGGCAAAGGCTCAAGTGGTGGTCCCGTCTTTGACCGCTTGGGAAACGTGGTTGGCATGGCGACTTCAACCAGCAACCTCCGAGTTGGCAAAAAAACCGACACCGTATCCCAGATGGTATTTCGAGATTGTGTGCCAGCCGGAGTGCTACTGGAGTCACTAGCGCCAGAAGTATCGAGTCCCTGAGCAGGATTGATGCCGCCGTTTCGCCGATGTCTGGCAGCACGAAAGGTCGTGTTTCGTGCGCCAGATCGATCCAGTTGCAGGATCATCAATGCCGCCGGTTGGTCATCCGGGTAAAACGACCGCCCAGCATCAATAACGCTTCGAGATCGACTTTCCGTCTTTCCAAATCATTGAAGGATCGTGAAACACCTGGGGTCATTGGATCCTGAACGGGGTCACCTCCGATCAGAAACGTGGACAGGAACGCGGGTTCACCCAATCCTGTGCGGACCACGTCTCGATCACGCGACACTTCGGGGAAACCGACATGCAGAAAACCCACTCCTGTTTCATCACGATGGCAACCTGAGCAGGTATTGAGCGCGAATCGGTGCCTGACTTCAGGATCAACATTCAATGGGGTTTGCCATGGCATATTCACCACCACGGTCGTCTCTGGAATGGCTGTCACGACGGGATTGGACTCGTACAACTCAACCAGCGACACCAGAAATTCTTCATTCATGACCCCAAAACTTGCTGTCGCTTCGGCAGCGGCAAGGTTGGCATTGAGTGTTTCAGGATCCAGTGTCGGACTGAGATCAAAAAACGGTCCAGCGGGCGCTGATCCTGCAGCCAATTCGGTGGGTAAGCGAAAACTGCCATCAAGAATTGCATCAGCATTGGCATTGAGAATACCTGCCAATTCGGATGAGTTATTCAAACTCACGAAGTCAGGTGTCTCGGCCACGGGAGCAGGAGCCAACAATCCCGAATCCCCGTTGATGATCCATTCACGCAACTCCCAAGGTGTCGCCAGAGCAACATCATTGGTTCGGATCTGATTCAACGCGCTTCCATTGGGACGCCCCACACCACGCCCGCGCGCTGTGAAACGTTGTGTCAGCCTGGCCAACTGACTGTTGTACTCTCGACTCCCCAGCTTGATTTTCCCAAGGGCATGCCAATCTTCGGCCCACCTCTGCAAGTCCCTTAACGAGGCTGCTGGCAAGTCATATTCAAGAATGATTGTCATTCCACCGACAGCAGGACCGCCTGTCGGTGTTAACGGTTTTCCGTCTTCATCAACAACACCAAACACGAAGCGTCCTTCACCAGCACTGAACACTTGATCGCCAACGACCTGCCGCAGGTCCAATCGATTGACGATGGCGAGCAATTTCACTGGCGCGAAGCGAAGATCCAGTTTTCCACCCCCTTTCGCTATCCAGGGCGAGATGATCCGATCCCAAACCGCAGCACGCGAGGGTGTCACATGACCATTGATCAAGCGATCCTCACCATGCGTGAACAAGCTTAACGCGAATTCCTCTGGATCATTCTGTCCAGCCATCTGCTCGATCAGGTACTTGAAAGACCAGACTCCCGGACGTCTTCGATTTGTTCCTGTTCGAACAGGATCCTCGACGACACGCAGGTCTGTAATCATCAACTCCCGATCAATGACAACTTGGCGTCGGGGCCCTTGCTCCTGAGCCCCCCCTTCACCTCGAGGCCGGGGGTCTCCACGGTGACGCGAAACACGCCCCTGGCCAAAAGAAAAAGAAGCCATGACGAACAAGATGGCCAGTGAGCGCGCAGCGATAGACAGAAAAGGATGCATGGGTCAACTCCTGCAGTAAGAGAGGCCTGAAATGAGGCGGCAAATTCAGGGCAGTCGGCGTGAACACGCTCAGATTAGTAATGCCCTCAACACTGGTAACGGAAACAGAACGATACACTCCACCGATGGAGGGATTTTTTTTCAAATCAATTTCAGAATCGACAATACAAACGGGAATATCTGATTCAATCAGTCCGGCAGTAACGTCTCTTCTTTCGATCAATCAGACTCATTCCAAATCAGTGCAAGTCATCAGCCTGTCTTTCTGTTAGGAACAATTGCCCTGTGCTTTGTCACGTTCTGAACAATAAAAATATCCACTTTCTTTTGCTCTGTTCTCACAAAAGACCAATGGCTGGTGTCCATCAGCCAGTCCCAGAAGAAGCCAGCACCGACCGTGCAAGCGAACGTGCCAATAACCTGATTGTTCAGAACACTGAAAAACGCCCGCAACACCCTGGTTGCGAGCGTGGGGCACAGACAGGCAAGGGACTTCCTGCCTGACATCCCAACAGGTCGCTACAAAAATTGCCATTGCGTGTGCTGTTGGAAAACTGGATCCGTTGGCAACGTACCATGCACAACAACACCCATAGACCAACGAGAAGAGCAGACCAACGAGAAGAGCAGACCAAAAGTAACAGCGTCAGGCTCCGGTTTGAATGACCGGCTGTGTGTTTCGATCACTACAGAGAACAACCAGCAGATTCGACACCAGCGATGCCCGCTGGCTCTCATCGAGTTCGACAATACGGTCTCTCTCGAGTTGCCCAAGAGCTGCTTCAACCATCCCCACCGCTCCATCGACAATTCGTGATCTGGCAGCGATGATCGCGCCAGCTTGTTGCCGCTGCAACATGGCGGCAGCAATCTCAGGCGCGTAGGCGAGGTGGCTGATCCTCGCTTCGAGCACATGCACACCAGCATCTGACAATCGCTCTTGAATATCAATTCGAAGCTGATCGCAGATTTTCTCAGTGCTTCCCCTCAGAGAAGTTTGATCATTTTCACTATCGTAGGGATAGCGTGTTGCCAGATTTCTTAAAGCCGCTTCACTTTGTACTGCAACGAAGTCTTCATAGTCATCGACTTCAAAGAGTGCTTCTGCCGTATCGACTACCCTCCAGACCACGACTGCAGAAATTTCGATTGGATTGCCATCACTGTCATTGACTTTGGATGGCCGTCCCATGGTTCTGCTTTTTTTCTTGAGAACTTTTCCGGTTGCGTCTTTCTCCTCAGGTGTCGTTTGGGAACCAGTTTCAAAGTTACGTACTCGTAAGCTGATTTTCTTTTTTGTGAAAAACGGATTGACCCAAAAGAAACCGGATTCCACCACCGTGCCGCGGTACTCACCGAACAGCAGCAGCACGCGAGAATCATTCGGCGCGATCGCCATCAATCCGAACAATCCTAAAATGGATACCAGAATGGAAAAAACTCCCAGACCGGCCAAAAGCCCTCCCCATCCACCGATGGCAGCCCCACCAATGATCGCGAGGATCGCAGCAATGAAGAGCAGCAAAAAACCTGCTAGCGGCA
Organism: Planctomycetaceae bacterium; assembly: GCA_002862205.1. Lineage (GTDB taxonomy): Bacteria > Planctomycetota > Planctomycetia > Pirellulales > Pirellulaceae > Rubripirellula. The sequence goes on from PKCN01000269.1 coordinate 38,543, forward strand.
CCCAGCCTGCTGCGGGCGTGATCTGCTTTTCTGTCACAATTGCTCTGTTTTCCATCTCTTTGCTCCTTGGGTATTTACTCGCGTCGTTACGCATCTTTGACCTCTGGCATCACAATGCATCTGACTTGGATGCGTTTAGCAAGCTTTCCTCGCATCAGCCAACGAATGAACAAAATTGATGTGCCTCTGTTTTTTTCCAGGCAGTCATTTGCAATCTTCGCCTTCACGGAATCAGGCCGAGACACGATTGTCATGGCCTCATCAACTCACAGGGCAATCGAAATCGTAGCCATGCGAGCCTGCGGCGTGGGCTCGTGCACGATCAACACGTTCGAAACGTCACAAAACGCAGCTATTCTCAAGTTCCGTCTTATTCGTTCTCGGGGCGCGCATCTGCACAGACAAATCTGAAAAACAGCGAAAACCGGCCTGAATCCTCTTCAATCCCTTCTTTCAACGCTGGAAACTGCGTTGAGCAATCAGCCACGAAGGTTGACCGACAAGCCACGAAATCAACATTAAAGTTTGGCCCTGGCAGCAGATAAGTCACCATGAATCACAGAAAACTCTCAATGGGAGGATCCAACCCACCACTGCCCACAACGGGAAACTCGCAAGAAGGTTTGTCGAAGCGGGGGTCCGATACTCACACCGGGTGTACGGCGTCCAGATTGGCCGCGGCAGTTGGGATGACCATGGTAATTTTCAAGGCGGTGGGACGGGTGCTCAAACCGATGAAGTTTCACTTCGCTCGATCGACGACCCGATCCCACGCGATGTTCACGCCACCATTCTGAATTTGATGGAACTGAAAGATGAAGAACTTCGCTTCCTGCACGCTGGACACATGCGTCAGCTGACTGACATTGGTGGATCATTCCCGAATGATCTGACTGGATGAACAATGACTGTGGCAAACACCAAATGCATCGACTCGCTATGCATTCACTGCGATCTGCACCATCGGCCGCGTTCACCACAATCCTTCGACTGGTGCCCCAAACGCGCGGATCTTCAGATCACCGCGGTTTGATATGCACCGTCAACTTCTTCTGCAGAAGGTTCCAACTGTCACGGATTGCGAATCGCCGTTCATGCTCGACCGGCTCAACTTCTTGGACAGGTTCATTCTCCATCGCGATTGACGCTTTGAATGGGAACCACTCATCGGGCAGCCGACGCATCGCACCATGCATCATCTTGCTGTACACCGATGCCTGGTGACTTTTCTTCTTCAGTTGTCGTTTGACATGCGCAAGCTCAAGTTTCAATGACTCAACTTGCTCCAAAAGTTCAGCTTTACTTAAATCGCTCATCCGTCTGTTCTCCCGCCACCATGTCAAATCTACTCACGTTCTAATAACGGTTGAGATTCTCTGCTGTACCCAATGACCAAGGATTAATCGCAACGGCAAACATCACCCTTTTGGGGGAACCAACCATGACAAACATCGAGCGCGACGCAGCAGAAGCGTACAGGGGAAGCGTCAGCACGAATTAGAAATTCTTGATAAACGAAGTGGCCAGTCCCCTGATTTAGGTATGGCCGTCGCGCATGTTTTCACACCAGCACCTAGCAGATTCTTCTGGTTTCCAGGCTTGGACACTCTCTGATTCCCAACATGTGCTGACACGCTTCCTGGGATTGTGCGTCAGCTACGAAGGCTGAAACACACCCACACCTGAAGGGAAAAACCAAGTGTCCGGCAAAACAGCTCAGACGCTCAATCAGGACGCTGGCCGTCCGCCAATTTCTGCTCAAACCGATTGACAACCGCAGGTAGATCAGCAACCGATTCGATGACTTCGTGTGCTCCCGCTGCCGTCAGAGTTGACGCTGCGGCCTCGCATTTTTCAATGCGTTCCTTTTCTGGGAGCGTCTCGAATTGATCCCGGGATAATCCAACGCAATTCCCGGTACGCGTGATGCCAACAGTCCAGCACCCTGCATTACGACCAGCTTGAATACCAACGGCAGTATCATCCACTTTGACAATGCTGGTCATGGGATAGATATCAAGTCGCATGGCTGCTTCATAAAGCAGAAAGGGAGCGGGACGTCCTCTGGGTGCATCTTCTGCGCAAAGCACGCAGTCGGGCGTGTAACCTTGTGGAGTTGCCGCTGCCGAAACGACTTCCATCAACTGTCGCGTGTAACCGGTAGAAGATCCGATTTTAAGCCCGCGTGAGCGCAACTCATCGACCGCGTCGGCAACGCCTTCAATCAAATCACAATGTTGATCGAGTGTTTTCAACTGCAGCGGCAGGAAGTCGGCATACATGGCTTGGATATCAGCATCGCCACACGGTTGACCATACTTAGCCAACCAGGCTTCGGCCACTGCAGGCATCGCAGCAATCGTGGCAATGTGATCAAGTTTTGCCATTCCCATTGGTTCGCGTGCTTGCGCGACTGATATCTCCACGCCTCGACCGCGAAAGATCTCCTGAAACACAAAAGCTGGAGCACGACTACCGTGATCCACCATCGTCCCCGCCCAGTCAAGAACAACGCCACGCATGTATTCATATTTAGCATTCATTACTTATCACTTTCCCATCGTTGCCATGCTTGCTCAGCCAAGCCAAAAGACATTGTCATCCCAGCACCACCCGTTCCTACAAACAGATGAACCTTTGGTTCAATCTGCTTTTCGAACACCGGCAATGCTCCATGTTTGGCATAAATTCCGTGCCATCGCTGTGTAATTGACCAGTCATCCAATTGAATCACTTTTCTTAGTTCATGCAGAATCAGATCATCAATCTCGGTCTTGTCAAAGGGCGAGATATTCTCACCGTACTCGTGTGAATCCCCCAGCACAACTTCGCCACCGGGAAACACAGATGCCATCACATGAATTCCATAGTGGTCCAGTAGAGGTGAGTCTTTTTGTATCCGCTCACGCAACTTCTGGTGTGCACGGCAGGATTCAAATGAGGTGTAGTGCCTCAATGTCAAGCCGCTCGCAATGTGTGGTGTCTTCTCATCAATTCCCTCCTGCGGCACGGTCCTCAGCATTTGCAGCTTGCATAACTTCAAACCCGAGGAAGCAAACTCATCGGGGTAAAGCGTTTGCAAATCGCTTCCACTACAGACAATGACCCGATCAGCATTCCACTGTTTTCCATCAGCAGTCGTGATCTGCCCATCCACCACACTTGTGACGTGAGTGTTGAAACGACACTCAACCTGGTGCTCTGCAGCCAACCAGTTCGCGATCGAATGACTCGCTGTCCTGGGATCAACTCTCAATTCCGTCGGACTGTACATGCCACCCAATAGCCCCGTCTGATTCGCCAATCTGGTCCGCTCGGCGATTTGCTGGGCAGTCAGCATGCTGACTTGGTGGGTTTGCTGTTGGCAGAACTCTTGCAGCACATCCAACTCATCTGGTTGATGCGCCAGATGCAAGGAGCCACAGGCCTCAACAGAGGTAACCCCCTGGGCTCCCAACTGCATCCAGAAATCACGTGATTGCAGGGCAATCTGATAGAGATCCCCTGCAGGCTGGCCCACTGGCCAAATCATGCCAAAATTCCTGACAGAAGCTCCTTCAGCAAGTTGCGTTCTTTCCAGCACCAGAACTGAATGTCCCCGGCTTGCCGCTCGCCAAGCATGAGCAAGTCCGACAATTCCGCCTCCCACAATGGCAACGTCGAAGTCTCCGGGCTGATTGTTGCTGGTCATGAATTCTGCGTCTCCAAAATGTCCCTCATGTAGTCTTTGAAATGCTCAATACTGGGCGTGACCACACCCTCTACCTTGGCAAGATCATCCCAACGTCGCAACCGCACGGCATCCCTCCAATATCGCAAACTCTCAAACTCGTTCATCTCGGCCACCGTAAATGGACCACCTTGCAAGTGAAGGCTTACCTGCGAAGCCTCGCTCAAACACGCCAGATAGTCATCGTCGGCAGCGCACAGATATCGCTTGGCTGAAACATGCAAGCGCACAGGAGTTGCGACCTGGTCACCAAAGGTTGACTCAAGGTACGCTTCCCCCACAGATTCATGCTTGTCATCAACCCCCTGATTCGATGCATTTTCAGGCAAATCATGAACCAGATGTCCTATATCATGCAATAACGCAGCCACGATCAATAGCGGGGTGGCGTTTTCATTTTCAGCGAGCGTCGCCGCCTGAAGCGCATGATCACGCTGTGAAATCAATTCACCTCCATAGAGTGAGTCACCACGCTGGGCAAACAAGCTTACGATGTCCTCAATGATCTTCATCGCTTACCCCCGGGCGCACGGCAACCCGGATGGGCCGATGTTTTTCGGCGTATCGAATGGCATGATCGATTTGCTCCAATGAAAACTCGGCTGAGACCAGTTCAGCAAAGGGAAAGGATTGATGTTGCTCGGTCAGGAACTGTACTGCATCAACAAGATCAGCCGGAGCATAATTGTGAATGCCGTGGATCTGCCAGCATTTCCGAATGACCTGCTCCGGATTCAGCTTCATGTCATCACACTTCATGACCGATCCAACGAGAACGATTTTGGCACCGATATTCGCAGACTCGATCGCAGCCTCAATGGCATCCACTGATCCTGAGAAATCCATCACCACATCAAATCCACTGGGATCGATCTGGCCGTCAGCTCCAAATTGCTGTGCCAGACTCAAACGCTCGGGTGCAGGATCCGACATCGCCGTCGCATCAGCCCCCCGATATGTTGCCACAGCGGCTGCTGTTAAACCAAGCAAGCCCGCTCCAAGCAACAACACTCGTTTTCCCTCCACTGAACCAACCGCATTGAATGCAGCCATGACTGTGGCAGTCGCACAATTGGCCGGACAGGCAACATGATCGGGAAGTTCATCGGGCACTTTGATGATCGTCGAATCGGGACGCAGTAAAATCGCCTCGGCAAGACCACCACTAAGTGCAAAGCGTCCCTCGGCTCTGCCATGTCCATATTTGTGAAGGTGACGACATTTCTGAGGCAACCCACCCAGGCATCGGTCACAGCGTCCACAGGACACACAAATGGACCAGGTGATTCGATCTCCTGGCTTCAGCGGATCCCCATGAACATCCACCGCTGGTTCGTTTGACACTTCCTCCACGACACCCAGAATCTCATGCCCCAGAATCGAAGGACTCGATTCGTTTCTTCTGCCCGCGATCGTGTGTAAATCACTACCACACAGAGTGCAACACACTACCCGCACCAACGTCTCACCAGGCTGAAGCTCTGGCCGCGGCAAGAGACAAAACTCCAAGGGACGCTTTGCCTCGTGAAAAACTGCCGCGAGAACTCCTTCCTCTGAACTCTCTTCCTGTGAAGTCAGAACCGGAGGTAGATCCTGCTCTGGAGTGAACGATTCTTCCATCTTTTTTCTTTCAGGCACTTTCAGTTCCGACAAATTGACAAGAATCCCATTTCAACATTGATCGACATTCACCGGTGACGAACATCGCCCCCATCAGTCAAGCGTTTCTGCGTGATCATTCCCATGCTCGAGCGAATCGACTTTCTGGACAAGCACGCGTTGAAAATACACCAATGCGAGCAGCAAAGCGACGAACGAAAGGACAGCAATCACGGCCAGAAGTTGCAGGAAATACGGCAGCACCTCACGGGAATTCCCCACAGAATTGCGGGCAACCAGCACCACACCATACCCGAGGTAACCCAGCGAATCTGCCACATACAGCAGGAATCCCATGTTGGCGGGTCGGCCCGACGCGGCAACCAACCGCTCAAAGACCGTTGTGTGAAATGCAACGTAGGGCAGATAGAGGCCAATTCCACAGGCAATCATGAAACCGAGCGGCCCCAACCACCCCAAATATTGCATCCCCGCAGACGCACCAATCAACACAAAGGCGACACACATCATCCCGAGCGTGACCCGCAGGGCAGTGAGGTTGTGAGATATCCAGATGGCACCAGCGTTCAAGGCGGTAACACAAATAGCAACGATGAACTCGGACGTTGCATAACCCCATGGTTCTTCCGTCACCCCCATGTCACGCCAAAGCTCAACGCCAAAGTCATCACGAACCGTACGCAATAATGTGATGCCCATATAAACGAGAAGGATCAAACAGAAGCCAGGCCAGAAGGCGGTAAAGAAACTCCATCGCGCGGCGCGATCCATGGCCTTTCGTTCTGAACGTTCACGCAAGTCACTGACGTCAGGCCGAGGTGTCTTCTGCAACACCCAGACGGCAACCAACAGCGGAAGAAGAAACATCAAACCTGTGACCATCGGCATCTGAAACTCATTGACCCCCATGTCCTGAATCAACCACTGTCCAATCGACTTGACTGCACCCGAAGACATGATGAAACTTGCGCACAGCACGGCAGACATGGCCTCAGTATGCCTGCGGCCTTCCAAGTAGGACATCACAAGGCCAAACACCATTCCCAGAGGAAGCCCATTCAAGAACAACATGATCGGTTTCCAGCCCAGGGGAGCAAAAGCAAAACCAACCAATGCCAACTCAGCAAATACAATCAGCGCAATGATGGTTCCAGCACGATTGCGTGTCTGCATCTCTGAAACCACTTTGATTCCTATCACTTTGGACAGCATGTATCCTGTCAATTGCGATATGACCAGCATGGTCTTCAGTCCCAGCACCACCAGTGGCCCACCGGCGATTGTCAAGAAGCCCAGTTCAACAGCAGGATAATCTTCGTAGGTTGCTGCGGTGAATGGTTTCCGAAACGCATACATGCAAAAGTAGGTTGAGAATGCAGCAACAGCAGCAATCGCCAAATGCAGCTTCGAATTCAGATGGGGCGTATTCGGCTTGGACGTCTTCATCAAAGCTTCACTTCCCAAAGAGTCAGAAAGAAGTTCAACCGACAGAAACCAGGCATCTGGCCGCGTTTCATGCACCATTCATACCAACTGGCCGCCCCTGCCGTAACCATCATGCGGCGGAGTTGGCAAAATCTGATGTGGAATGCACCGAAATTCAATTGCAAACGCCCGCATCGTTTCAATCCAACGGACAACGGCCTGCAGCCCAGCGGAATCTCGAGGAAAAGATTTTTGAGCAATGCTGAATTTCCCACTCAGCTCATGAAATATTTTCTTCGCCCAACAAGCTGGGACACCAGCATGTCGAAATGCAAACGATTCCCCTCACAAGTGCATGAACCGGGCACAAAACACAGCAACAGTTCCTCATAAAAATGAAATGGCTGATACCCCTGTGGCGTTCCTGTCCTGCTCGAAATTCGCTGAGATGTTATGATTCTGCCACTCCAGCGTTTTTCTGGGGATTCAAGCAGGAAGATAAACAAACAGGTACTGCAAGATGACTGACATGTCGGTCTTGATCATGATCGTCTCAGCGGCCGCGATCATATTTTTCGTCAAATTTGGTCTGCTGCGTGGAATTGATAATATCGCCAATGCGATGTCATGGAGTGCGAAATCACGCGGTCAGGTAACCGGGTACGCAACGTCAGTCCCTGAATTGGTTTGCCTGGTATCGGCAGGGCTGGCAGGGGTATGGGAAGCAGGCCTTTGGAATATCGCCAGTTCCAACATCATCAACTCCGGGCTGATGCTCTGCGCTGTCCTGTTTTACCGCCAATTTGGCGAACTGTTGAATGTTCGATTCATCGACGAAATTGGGTTCGCAAGCTTGGCGGTGCTGATCCCCATTTTGCTGATGCACTTTGGCATGGACCAGCAATGGTACCTCGTCCCCATCCTGCTCGGCTTCTTTGTGATCTATCGCTTTGTCGATCGCAGGATTAACCGGGTATCTCCGGATGCGATCAGCGATTCTGAGTCAGAAAAGGCAGCTGTGGGCAGTCTGCCATTTGGAATCATCCTGGGCATCTGTGCGTTGATCGCCATCGCAATCGCGGGAATATTCCTGGGTGATGCGACCGCCAAAGTGGTTGACCAAATGGGTGTGAGCCCCGAAGTGGCGGGCTGGATCCTTGGTGTCGTAACGAGCATTCCAGAACTGGTCAGTTTCTTTGCCATCTATGCAGCCTCCAAACGTGCAGGGAAATCTCATTCCCTCAATGATACCCAGGAAGCCCTCGATAACCTGACAGGTTCCAATATGGCGAACGTCAGCATCGTCTACCCGATTGGCCTTGCTGCTTACTTGCTGGCCCAACTGACCATGGGTAGCTGATTCGGGACATCGCCCTGCGTTCGACTTGCGCGAATGGATTCCCAGCCCGCTGGATTTGCACAGCTGATCACAAGCCCGCAGTTGGTCGCTGACAACGTCCACTACGAGACTCCAAATCGCATACAATCCAAACTTTCCCCTCTGATGCAGGAATCCCATGTCTGCTTTGTCCGAAACACAAATCAAAGCGTACAACGAGGACGGCTATTTCTTTGCGAGAGGACTATTCTCTGCCGAAGAAATCCAGTTGCTGCGTGAAACAGCAACCAATGATCACGCCATGGATCAGGCAGCCTCGCTGAGAGATGACGGTACTGGCGCTAGCGTACGACTCACGCTGTGGAATCATCCTGGCGATGGCATCTATGGCATGTTCGCCCGCAGTCATCGTGTGGTCGATGCGGTCGAGCAACTGCTCGATGACGAAGCGTATCACTACCATTCCAAGATGATTCTGAAAGATGCCAGAGTAGGTGGTGCGTGGGCCTGGCATCAGGACTATGGCTACTGGTACCAGAATGGGTTGCTATTTCCAAACTTGTGCAGCGTGATGATCGCCGTCGACACAGCAACCGAACAAAATGGCTGCCTCCAAGTGCTACAGGGTTCGCACCACATGGGCAGAGTGAATCACATCCTGTCGGGTGACCAGGCGGGCGCGGACCAGGAACGTGTTGAGCATGCCAAGGAAGCATTTCCTCTGGTCCACTGCACAATGACTGCGGGAGACGCCCTCTTTTTTCATCCCAATCTCCTGCATGCCTCTGCTGCCAACCGCTCTGACGATCCGCGTTGGGCATTGATCTGCTGTTACAACGCACGCAGCAACAACCCGTATAAAGAGTCCCACCATCCGTCTTACACCAAGCTGGACAAGGTAGACGATGAGATGGTCATCCGAGTGGGACAAAACGACGCGCAACGTGCTCGAGTTGACTTTGCCAACCTTGACTCGGATGATCGCAGTGCCACCAGCTTGTCCGATGACCCAAATCAGTAGGGCAGGAAACCCAAGCCTGCCTTGTCAGGCCAGATTTTTCGTTCACTGCCACAGGCAGCCTCTGGCAGCAGCCTTGTACCCTCTCCCATTTGAAAGCGGGATCCACCATGAAACTCGGAATCATCAATAGTGCATTCCAACAGGCGGGCATCAACACACAAACCGGGTTGGAGCACATTGCACGAATTGGTTTCGATTGTGTCGACATCTTCACCGAAGCGATGACGATTCCGCAGGAAGAGATCGACCTGATCCGCCGCACTTGCGACGAGAACGATCTACCGATCGTATCGACAGTCGTCGTTTCGGCTGGGCTTATCGACTTCAATGATCCCGTTCGTGAGTTCCATATGCAGCGAACACGCAAGTTTCTGGAGCTTGCGAAGACATTCCAGTCGGACAATCTTTTGCTGGTGATTGGCGAATACATCTGGCAGCGCGAAGTCATTCCCCCCGAGGCACAGTGGGAATGGGGAGTGGAATGTGTACGGGAACTGGGGATCGATGCAGGTGAAAAAGACATCGATATCGCTTTGGAACTCGAACCCTTCCGGTTAAGCCTGCTCAACAGTGTGCCCGAGATGGTCCGGTTCATTGATGACGTTGGCTTGCCAAACGTCAAAGCAAACATTGATATCAGCCATCTTGTGCTTTCCGACACGTCACCAGGTGACCTGGAAGCATTCCGCGGCAAAGCCACCCACGTGCACATCAGTGATTGCGACGGCAAGGTACATGGTGACCTGCCACCGGGTCGCGGTGTCGTGAAATTTGCGCCGTTTCTGCAGGCAATCAAGGACCTTGATTTTGATGGAGCGATTTCCCTGGAACTCGAATACTCGCCAGACCCCGCCAAGATCGTGGAATGGGTCGAGGAGGCCTATCACGCGACCGCCAAACTGATGGAACAGGTGGAACTGCGCAGTCGCTAAAGAACACGTCGCTAAAGAACACACTGAATCAAAACTTACCGACGCGAAACGTGAACGCAACCACCACGACACCATGGGAACCACCACATGAGTGACCAGGACGAAGACGAGTACGGGCTCAGCCCTAACAAACAGGTCGTTAACATTCCGTCCCCGGATGTCCCCTACCAACCTCCACAACCAGAATCGAAAGAACATGGGATCGGTCTGATTGGCGCAGGAGGCATCAGTGAGTTTCACTTACGAAGCTACCATCGCTGTGGATTTCCGGTACGGGCA
>PKCN01000268.1 GCA_002862205.1 Planctomycetaceae bacterium
GCATTCATGCATGAATATATGATTGGGAATGATTGGCCCTGAAAGTCTGGCGAATCATTCCGCAGGGACCCCAGTCGGAGCTTTCAAAACGCGTCCTACCGCAACGCATTTCTGACCTGTCTGAAGTTTCTTTTACTCTTTTTTCCGACGAAGCTCACGGAAGTCAAAGTGACAACCACGATCAGCGCCAGGATGACGGCATATTCCACCGCGGTGGGGCCATCCTCAGAAGAAACAAAGTTAGTGAACCAATTAGAACGTTTTGGAGTGGGCATGTTTTTTCTTCTTCAAATGCGGGGCAATCGATGATGGTCGCGTACCAGGAGAGTGCGATGGTCGGTGATGTTCCGAACACCCGGACACTCGGTGCGGGGTGGGGCCCCAACTTGGTAGACGCAAAATCTCATCGAAATGTAGGCCTCGAGTTGCAAATATGGCTCTCCGCTCAATGCATTCTGCCCAAAATTTCATTGATTTTCCTTCTTGCTTTGACGATTAAAATGGTTATCGAGGTGTCCTCGGACCCAATCGTTAGGGGGGCTGGGCCGCGTATTGAAGACGTGATCCCCGTTCGGTATCCCAATTTGGAGTTTGGGCGGCGGGTAAGATTTAGCGAAAAATCGTCTCGCAACCGGCCAGTGATCTGAGGGGTGATCCGAGGGATGATCAGAGGGTGATCCGAGGGTGAGTTGCTGGAATGCGGGAAATCCTCTGTCAGACACCGCTGAGGTGATACACCTTGACCTGTGCACTACGGTTCGTGAGACTTAGGTTTTCCGACGGAACGCACAGTTAAGACAGGTAAATGGCACAATATCCGCAACACCTCGGGCCGCTCGATGCTGAGATGGCCAGTAGTCAGTCATACCAAGGTTACCAACGTCAGCGTCAACTCACGCTTGGCGACCTGCTGTTAGAGAACCGGATCGTGTTCTTGCAGGGCGAGATTCATTACGCGAACGCAAACGACGTCGTGATGAAATTGCTCTATCTGCAGAGCGAAAACCGGCGAAAAGACATCCACTTCTACCTAAATTCACCCGGCGGAAGCGTCACTGCGACGTTGGCGATCTATGACACCATGCAAATGCTGTCATGTCCCGTGGCCACCTATTGTGTTGGAGAAGCCTGTAGCGGTGCCGCCGTGCTGCTGGTCGGCGGAAGCAAAGGCAAACGGTATTGTTTGCCCAACAGTCGCGTGATGATGCACCAGCCGATGGGCGGGGTTGGTGGTCAGGTGAGCGACATCGAAATTCAGGCGGCAGAAATGTTCCGCTACCGCGACGTGCTGAACGAAATCATCAGCAGCCATTCTGGCCAATCTGTTGAGAAAATTGCCAACGATACCGATCGCGACTTCTTTCTTGGCGCCCAAGAGGCGAAAGAATACGGTCTGGTAGACGACATTTTGACCAAGCCACCTTCCGAGGGTGATGACGACGATGCCTGATTCCGCCGTGGCGGGAATCTTTCTTTCAACCCTACATCTGCCCTCAAAACCCAATCAATAGCACCTCATGTCCTTCATTCCTTACGTTGTCGAAAAGAGTGGTCGCGAAGAACGTGCCTACGACATTTACAGCCGCTTGCTGAAAGATCGGATCATCTTTCTCGGTCAGCAGGTTGATGACCAGATTTCCAATGCTCTGGTCGCCCAAATGCTGTTCCTCCAATCTGATGACCCAAAGTCTGACATCCATTTGTACATCAACAGCCCGGGCGGCAGTATCACGGCCGGCATGGCGATCTACGACACCATGCAATTCGTTTCCTGCGATGTCGCCACTTATTGCATTGGACAAGCGGCGTCGATGGGGGCCGCCTTGCTGACCGCAGGTGCCAAAGGAAAGCGATTCGCGCTCCCCAATGCTCGAATCATGATCCACCAGCCGCTGGCTGGTATGCAGGGAACCGCTCGCGAAGTGGAAATTCATGTCGAGGAACTGCGTCGTATCAAACAACGCATGAACGAACTCATGATCGAGCACACAGGACACTCGCTCGAGAAAATCGAAGAGGACACCGACCGTGATCGCTTCATGTCTGCAGATGAAGCGTGTGAGTATGGATTGATCGACAAGGTCGTCAGTAAGTCCGAGGAGCCCAAGTAATTGGAGCCCAAGTAATTGGAGCCCAAGTAATTGGAGCCCAAGTAATTGGAGCCTCACCGAACAGGTGCTCTGCGGAAACTTCGGCTGCTTGCGGCCGGGCGATATGGAAATGGGTGGGGAGTTCCACGGGCTGCCGCCACGAGACCATCGGGATGAGAATTTAGTTCTTGTCGACGATGTGCGCGAGCTTCATCCGACCTGATCCAGCGAAAAAAGCAAGGTTGCAGAGTGCAAACTTGCTCTTGTCGGGTATCAAAGGGTTCATTGGTCGGATCTGAAATTAAAATACATCGTTCGAGTCCGAACCTCCGGGTGCAGGCCCGCCGGGAAATCCACCGCCGGGTCCGCCGGGAAATCCACCGCCAGGCCCGCCGGGAAATCCACCGCCGGGTCCGCCTGGAAATCCACCGCCAGGTCCGCCTCCTGCTGGGCCGCCTCCTCCGAAAAGTCCATCAAGCATGGGGGCAAGCTGATCGATTGGTTGCAGAGCTTGATCGAATTCAGTCTGCGTCTTGGCAGCCAGCAAGGGGTCAAGGATGCCGCCGGCCATCGTGACCACCAAACCAACCATCATGTTGTTTTGGCCTGCTTGATCATTCTGTTGGGTCGCGGCCAGTGCGGTTTTCATTGTCGAAAGCATACTGTCTTTGGTCGCTTGCCATTCATCGGCCATGTCTTTGGGAATCCACCGACCCATGTAACGTTCCATGGTAACGCTGACGGTCCCCTCACCCTGGCTAAAAACGTCACCTCCGATCTCGAGGTTACTAGGCGGGGTGCTGATGCGCATGATGCCAGTGTCTGCACTCGGTTGCTCGAACGTGATCATCTCGGGGTGTAGCACCGAGATCCCAAAAATTCCAGCTTGTTCCAGCATTTCCTCTGGCAGCATTTTCATGACAACTTTGAGATGTCCGCCCAACTTGGGGCCGTGAGCATCCATCATTTTGGTCATGGTTTGCGTCCTGAGCGATGGCAAATCGAAAATCAACATTCCCACTTCGTACACGGTACCAACCACAGGGTCATAGCCTTCCTGCACCAAGGGCATCATTGGAGGTGGAACGTTATCCGTGAGCTTGCCTGTTTTCAGGACGAACTGTTTTTTAGTGACCAGGACTTCTGCCAGTTTCTCGAATACTCCTTGAACTTGTTTCGTCGTCTGCTGCTGCGAAGCCATCGATTTTGCGAGTGTCGAACGAAAATCGCGACTATCTAACATTTGACGCATGTCTCGGGGTAAAGCATGCCACAAGACTTCCGGGTGGCCGGCCATCAATTGAGCGCGGCAAAAGTCAAACGTTGCTTGTAGAGTTGCATTTTCAGGGAACGCGGGCATGGGGGCGACCGCAGGTGCAACCGGTGCCTTGAAACTCAGATTCGCGTTAGGCGAAGCAGAAGGATCAACTGCAGTAGCAGGTGAGGCGCTGTCTGCCATCGAGGCTTGGTAAAGCTCCTTTGCCCGAGCATGGCTCGCGGCACTCAAGCGATTGATGGGCACCTCAATGGTGGAACCATCTGGCTTTTTAAGTACAACATTCTTTCCATTGACAGCAGAAAATTCGGCCTCAATTTGAAATTTGCCAGTGTTGTCTGTCCATGTTTCAGCCGAGACCGACATCGGCAGGACGCATGCCGCTAGCAGAAGTGTGACCAGGGGGAGATTCAAACGAGTCATCGATTCATTCCAATGGAGAGTTTGCTTTGCATGAACAGCACGTGAGCACGGCCTGTGAATGTAGGTGCGGTGAGTACGAGAGGCAAAGTTTTTGATAGGGCAGGGCGCAGGAATTGTGGGAATGCTAAGTGTGGCCCGGATGATGGATTCGACCCAGGCCCACTGTTAACGCGTACTTCGGTGAATGGTTCATTGAGCAATCAGACGAATTTCCGTGAACAGTAGATCCTCTGCACTGTGGACCATGAGGGTAAGTCCGGGGGACGATTGTTTCCAATTATCGAGTTGGGGAAAACGCTTGTCAGAGGGAAACTGGTAAATTGTCTGCCTTGTGACAAGTTTTCAAGGATCAAACACAGGCTCGATTGTGACTCCTGTCATCCGAACGGATCTGCATTTCCGGAGAATTGTCGGCGAAACTTGCCGCTACTTCAACCTTGGCAGGGACGCTCGAGTGGCAGAAACCCACTCTTTTGAGCCAGCACATTGTTTTGAGTCCGCATTACAGTTGGGGACTCAGGTTCAGAGACGGGGATTGGCTGTTCCTGTTAAACCTATCCTTTGAATCCTGTTGAACCTGTCCTTTCCATCCTGTTGAACCCATCACTTCAACCGGCCATGGTGCACCCAACCGGGCGTTTTTCCTAGCCAACGTGGTTCGGGACGCGGGTAGAATGATTTTTCCTCGAGAGTTGAACTCAGGTTCAGTTCGTCTGATGGTTTCGTTTTCATGGATATCTTGCAGGCGATATCTTTGACCTTGATGTTGTTTTTGCTTTGCTGTCACAGAAATGAGGAAGTCCCATGTCTATTCAACAATTTCTTGCGTTAGCGGTGTTTGTGACTTGCATGGAGGTTGGTCTGTGTCGCGGCGAGGATCTTGCTTCCGCGAGTAATGGGCAAACGATCAACGTTTCCGGGGATGGAACTCCTGTCCTTGTTTATCAGATGCAGGAAACTTCGCTTGATGGAAAATGGCCACGTGCGGGGTACGTGCACCCCCTGTATGACTTGAATGGAGAAGTCATGACAGAGGATTTCCCCGATGATCACAAGCACCATCGGGGTGTTTTTTGGGCGTGGCATCATCTCTCGGTGGGAGATCTGATGCTGGGGGATCCCTGGCTCTGCAAAGATTTTGTCCGGCAATGTGTTCAGAGCACCCAACGCGTTATTCAAATCAGGGGCGAAGATTGCATTGGGATCGAGCTTGAGACGCTGTGGAAGTCGCCTCTGTTGAAGGATTTGAATGGCGAGATGCTGCCGGTTGTCGAGGAGCGTGCCCGAATCATAATCCACCCCAGAACGGCTCGGCAGCGGTTGATTGACTTTGACATTTCACTCACCGCGATGTTGCGAGATGTCCGGATTGGTGGCAGTGATGATGTAAAAGGTTATGGAGGATTTTCGCCTCGTCTTAAATTGAATTCAAAACAGGTGTTTCGTTTCGAAAGTGGAGAAGTCGAACCAACGAAGTTGGCTTTTCAGGGGGGACCCTGGGTCGATATCAGTGATCAGAAACGAGGTTTGACAATCATGATGCATCCAGAGAATCCTGTTGCTAATCGTTCTTCGCAGGCCCCCGAAGCGGTCGCTAACGAATCCGAAGCGGTCGCTAACGAATCCGAAGCGGTCGCTAACGAACCCGAAGCAGCCGCTCAGGATGATCAGCACTCTCGGTTGTGGATTCTGAGACGTAAGCGAAGCATGCAAAACGCTGTCTATCCAGGGAGAACACCTGTTCTTCTTTCAAAGGACACTGCCACACGCTTGAGGTATCGTCTGGTGGTTCATGATGGACAGTTGTCAGTGGAGAGTCTGCAGGCAATTTACGATGACTTTGCAGCCGACGAATGAAAACCCATCATTTCTGTTGGGCCAAGTCCTGACGGATCTTGATTCCACAACTGGGGTCAATCATGGCATGGGTTGCCACGTGGCAAGCTGCCGCCCCTGCTTCCAGATAACGATTGACATCGGTCGCTGTTTCAATCCCACCCAGTCCGATAATTTGTGTTTCCGATTCCATTGTCTGAATCAAGTTGGCAAACATTTTGACCTGTGCAATCGACGCATCGAGGATTGCCCGCCCACAAATTCCTCTCTGCTGGCGCTCAAACATCAAGTCGCGATCGCTAACGCCCACAGTGCTGGCAATGCTGTTTGTCATTGAGACTGCATCTGCGTATTCATCGACCGCCGACAGGAACAACGGGATCAACGCTTGGTCCATGAAGTGCCCCACTTTGATGATCAGCGGCAACGATCCGATCGCAGATTTGACCGCCTCGCTGACGATTGCGGATTGTTCCATGTCGAGATAAAGCTGACCGTCACAGGTATTAACATTCGGGCAGGAAAAATTGGTTTCCACGCAATCGGCACCACTTTCAACAGCCCATTTTGAGCACCGCGCATAATCCGCCGCCAGTTCGTTGATCCCCCAGCCATCTTGCATCGTGCCCACGACTGACACAGCAAGCACTTTGTCACTGGGAAGTTGTTGACGCGTCCACTCGATATCTCGTCGCCAAATCTCTGGATCCGTTGACGGCATTCCAAAAGCAACCGCCCAAGTACCCTGCATCGAATCGATCGGTGGGACCCGAGCACGTGTTCCATCCAGCTGCCCACACGTGACCGGTTGCAGGTTTGGCATCGGGTAGCAGTCACGCTGTCTGCTCCTCACTGTTTTGTAGGTCAACACGTCGAAGCCAAGCGTGGCGTAGTAGAGGCACCAGCGACCATTGAGAAGAGGGCCAGCCGGAATTCCCAGTGGGGAGGCAACCTTGTGACCACAGAATTGCCACTCGCCCAAAGTGTCCGGAACCGTCATCTCCCTGGGAACCGGGACGTTGTCATAATTCCACTGATAGGATTGACCACCGTTGTACCTCGGGAGGGACTGCGACATCATGCAATTCGCATTGCAAGCCGCACCACAACTGATCCACTCCAGCAAGCATACGTTGGGGGTGCGGCTGGATGATGGATGACAGCGGGAACCTTGCAAGGTAGTGAACTTTGGGTCACTTTGATTCTGGTCCTTCCACAGTAATCGCCATGACGATGGGTGCGGTAGGATCATCCCCTTTGACCAGTTCGATCTCGCGAATGACCTGATCCGTACGAGGTGAGACACGAATATGTCGCAACTGTTGCCCTCGTGCCGACATGGCGTATTCGGAATCGGGGACATCGACACGACGAATGTAGTCGGCGAAGTGAAGACCGTTTTTCAGCGGGTGATCCTCGGTGCTGCCGTCCGCCAGATGGAGCCGGACAATCATGGAAACTGACTTTTGCTGGTGAGCAGGGAAACCCCAGCCGCTGACCCCACTGAGCAGATGGATCGTTTTGGCGGGAGCATTGCATGCCAGACGGACCGATTTTGGCATTTTTGGGGGCATGGTGCCCTGCGGTCCATGGAGCAGAATAAGGTTTGCGACGCGTTTTCCCTCTGGATCAATCAGTTGAAATGGTACGTCGCCCACCATCTTGGGTGACCAATCTTCAAAGACGAACCGGTCGGCCCCGTTGTCGCCGTCATGAAACAGCCCCTTGGTGCTGATGGCGGTTGCGGCTTTGCCCAGTGGAAGCGGTAGAAAGCGACCTTTGTCGGTGAGAAACTCGAGCAGATCTGTGAACCCCTGCGCGTCAATCTGCTTTTCAAATCCTTCTGGCATGACCGACTTGCTCGAAGCGATCAGACGTTCGATGTCTTCACGAAGGACGACCTGCTTCTTTCCCTGAGCATCAAAAATTTCGACCGCGGTCTGAGTCTCTGAGGCGAGCATCCCGTTCACAACGACCCCATCCAGCGTCAGAATGGAGTAGCTGCGGTAGTTGCCTTCTACACTACGGCTGGGGTCCAGAATGTGAGTCAATAATTCGGCCTTGGGATGAACCGCCATTCCCGTCAAATCGGGGCCTACTTTCTTGCCTTCACCGCGGTGCATGTGGCAGTTCCCACAATTCTTGGTGAAGATCGCTTTTCCATGGTCAACATTTCCGTTGGTCTTGGTGACCTTCATCAGCGATGCCAGAACTTTCTCACGATCAGGGCTCGGCAGTCCTCCGCTGCCGGAAAGCACTTTTTCAGCCCGTTTGCGAATGTCCGGGGTTGGGTGGGCCAGCAGGCCCTGTTGTTGACTCAATGACAGATCTTCCCGTGAGAGCTCACGTGATTCCACAGCCTTGAGCAGGCTTGCGGTTGTCTCGGGACGGGAGAGTAGAACCAGAATCGCCTGCGTTCGCGATGCGGGCGTCATCTGCTGCATTGATTCCAGAATCACTTCTCCGACTCCCGGAGCACGGCTTCCGCGGACGGCATCGATCATGCCCAGTGCTGCCGAGCGAGGCGTTCTGGGGGTGATCGCAGCCAGCAAGTCCGCCACACTCTCTCGTCGAGTGGACATCAGCGTGATCAGTTGCTGGGCAGCTTCGATCCGTGCCGGTGGGTCTGTTTTCTCATTACCCGCAATCTCAAGTAGTGCAGTTGCAATCTTGTCTGCGTTCTTGGCAAGTTTTTCGCTTCCCCAAATCTGGGCCAACCGAATCAACTGTCCTTTGGAACCCGCAGGCAGACCATCAAACAATTTGACCAGAGCATCATCGGTTGCCTTGCTGAGCTCAATGGGCGTTGCCTTGGGCCAACCCTTGGTCAAACCGGTCAGCACGCGTTTGGATACTTCCGGCGATGCGTTGGGCAAGGTTTTGACGAGCAGCTCGATTGCCTTTCCATCGGCTGAACGTGCCACGTGCTCCGAGGTGATCTCGGTGGCTCGTAGCAGAGCAGCGGCAATCGGTCCTTTCTGTTGACAAGCCAATGCCAGAAACTGTCCACCGTTATTCGCCGCCGCTGCGATCCCCGCGTCGGTCAGCCAACGGTCAGACTCGTTTTGCGCCAGTGACACCGCCACCTGTTTGGCTGACATCCCATTGGCTGGCATCCCATTGGCTGGCATCTCAGACATAGCCAGTAAGGCTGATAGACGCACTTGTGCGTTGGATGACGAAAATGCCCCGCAAGCCAATAACGCCTTTAAACTGATCTCATCACGCGGCAACGCTTCAATCACGGTACGCACGACGCCGCTGGAAGGATGCGAAAGGGCGTCATGCAGCGATTTTCTGACCTGCTGAGCTTCCAGTTGGTTGAGACCTTCAAGTACGCGTACAGCGTGAATGGCCGCAACATCAAGTTTGATCGCGTCAAGCTGATGACGTCTCAGCAGGGCCAGCAGGGCGGGTGTTACACCCGGATCGCCAGCTTCGACCAGTAGCCTCTGTGCGTGTCGTCGCCAGAACAGATTGGAAGAGGAGAGGGTTTGAACAAGTTGGTCCGGAGATGCCCCCTCCAGAGTTTTTGGCTCATTGGGATCCTCGACATTCGAGTCATAGGTGATTCGATAGATGCGCCCGTGTTTCTTGTCTCGCAGGTCCGTCATGTAGGCGTTTCCGGGACCATTGCGAAAGCCGACAGGCGTCGGATTGTGCTGCACAATGTAGTTGTACCAATCGATCACCCAAACATTTCCATCCGGACCAATTTCAGCCATGATCGGAGCTGCCCACTCATCATCGCTGGCAAGCAGGTTCACTGGGCTTGTCGATTTGTAACCTGCGCCATTTGGGGTCAGCGCAAAGGTCCCAACAAGGTGGCCGGTTGGACCAGCGACAAAGGCTGCACGGTTCCAATAAGCCTCTGGATAGGTTCTTGCTGTATAAATTGCGTGCCCGGCCGCTGCAGTGTATCCCCCATGTTGATCCACTTGCCGGATCTTGTCTGTGATGGGTGAGAATGCATGGGTATCTGCGATGCCGCCAAGTACTGATGAGGACCATCCGCGGACGCGTTCATAGTGACGGTTTGCAATCGGCATGAACTCGCTCGGGTTGCGGTTGGCCGTTGAACCAAACAGAAGCCCTTCTTCGCTGAAGCCTACGCCCCATGAATTGTTGTTGGTGTTCCGCAGGAACTCAAAATCGGTGACCGCGACTTTTCCGTTTACCTTTTCGACTTTGAACCGATAGAAGCCTGTACGGAATGAACGCTGTTGTCCGGCGATGATGCCATTGAAGCCGGCGTAACCCACCATGCCGTAGAACCAGTTGTCGGGGCCCGGATTGAGATTGCTGGGGCCCGCGTGAGTATCGCCCGTGCTCCATCCCGTAAAGAGAGTCGTGCGGACGTCAGCGATATCATCACCATCGGTATCCTGTAAAAACAGGGTGTCTGGTGCCTGATGCACGATCAGCCCACCATGCGAAAAAGCCATGCTGGTGGGAATACTCAATTGCTCTGCAAACACGGTGAACTTGTCCGCTTTGCCGTCGTGATCCGTATCTTCGCAAATGCGAATGCGGTCGCGACCTTTGCCTTCGGGTTGCTTCTCGTTGGGGTAATCGTAAGTCTCTGCAATCCACAACCGACCACGCTCATCCCAGGACATGGCAATCGGTTTTCCACCGATATCCGGCTCTGACGCGAACAACGAGATCGAGAATCCATCCGGCACGGCATAGTGTTTGATGGATTCTGAGGCTGGTAGAGGTTTTTGCATCATGTTGCGAGGCTTCTCCTGCTCGCCCCACTTTTTGCTGACCACGTAATTGGGAATCTTGGGACCCACATCGATAAACTCAAAGGGTTGCTTCTCGGATTTTCGTGCCTGCACCGGATAAGCTTCGAGCGGTTCGCGTTGCGGTCCGGCAAAGTCGGCGACCACGGCTGGATCCTGTTTGCAGGCCCAGCGAACGCCCCGCTCAATCAGATTATGAAAACCCGGGTTAGAGAATGTTCGCGAGTCATGACCCCAAGCCGTGTAAAAGACGCGTCCCTTGCCCTGATTGCGAATCCAGGTCCAGGGTTCACGCTCGCTGCCTTCACGCCGGTACTCCAGCACCGTACGATTCTTTTCGTTGTGCTTGGTATGGACATAAGTCTCATCCCAACTCTCGAAACTGCGGTAACCCTGCATCAATGGATGGGACTCTCCGTCATCCGTGGGTGAAACGGAAAAGGTTCCTGTGCCATGTCGCTGAAATTGAGCTCCCGTCAATGCCACGATTGCGTCGTTGTTGCGAAAGCAGAATGACGCACAATGCAGGGGAATGAATGCACCACCCTGGTTGACGAAATCGAGCAAAGCTGTGGCTTGATCATCCGTAATGCGATCAATGTTTGCGTACACCATCAAGCCATCGAGCTTGGCAAGATTTTCTGCATTGAGAACGGCGGCAATATCCTCGCTGTATTGGACATTGATTCCGCGTTGCGATAATGCCGGCAATAACTCGGCCGCTCGACGCGCGGGCTGATGGTGACCCTGATCTCCCAGAAATTGCAGCCGCAATGGTGGAGGGGTTTGACCATGACTGAGTGCTGAACCACCCAACGCAAGAACGAAGAAAAGCGTAGACATGATCGACACAGAGTTTTTTTGCATGATGTGATCGCTCGTGAGGCTGGTTCGCAGGGTTCGGATCCCGCAGTGATAAAGTTGCACCCATATGTGAGTCCAACTTTTTGTTGAAACCGCGATTGGGGTGGATGAAAAACGACTCAACCCAAGGTGAAGTCGGGTAAAGCCACTTTTTCGCCACCCTTTTCAGCTGACTCGTGAGCACAGATGCCCACACACGTCCAGTTGGCACTCGTGACAGCATTGGGCCAAGGGTCGCGGTCTTCAATCAAGGCATTGGCAAACTCGTTCACCAGATGTGGATGGGAACCACCATGCCCTCCACCTTGAATAAATGACAGGTGATCAGCGTCATGGATCTCCTGTGGAAGTGTGAACTTCTGGATCTCCGGTGGCAGCAGGTGGGCGAAATCTGGCACCTCCACCTTCTCCGGAATCTCAGGCTCAGGTTTCTTCGCCGTGTGAATCACGTGTGGCTCATTTTCAACCAGCGTCCACTCAAAGCTTTTCTTGGTGCCGTACACATCGAAGCTTTCTCGGTATTGTCGCGCCACGTCGTAAAGAAAACGCCAGATGTGGGCTGTGACGTCACTATCTTGTATCTTGATGTGACACGATTCAACAGCATATTTGTTGCCCGATTTCTCGGCGATGTCATCACGCACCCTACCTGAACCAAAGCAACTGACGTACTCGGCCAAGCCATTGACTAAACCCAGGCAGGGGCTGACCACGTGCGTGGCGTAGTGCATTGGAATCATGCGTTCCCAATACTCGGGCCACCCATCCATGTCCTGAGGATGGGATGCTGCAAGGTGTTGGATTTTTCCAAGCTCGCCCTTTCGGTAAAGATCCTTGATGAATAAAAACTCACGGCTGTAGACCACGGTTTCCGCCATCATGTACTTCAGACCCGTCTCCTTCACCTTCTCTACAATCTGACGACACTCCTCAATGGTGGTTGCCATCGGGACAGTACACATCACGTGTTTGCCAGCATCAAGCGCTTTGAGTGACATCCATGCATGGTCAGCGATGGGGCTATTGATGTGGACATAGTCAACGTCCGCGTCAGCTAACACATCGTCGTAGCTTGTGTATCGTTTCTCGATTCCAAATTGATCGCCGGTTTGTTTCAGGGCTTCTTCATCCCGCCGGCAGATGGCGATCACATTTGTGTTTGGATGTGCCTGATAAATCGGGATAAATTCGGCACCGAATCCTAGGCCGATCATTGCAACGTTGACTGATTTGCTCATTTTGACTCCATGAGTGAGCTGGGATGGCAGGGTGTGTGAAAGTGTTTTGTTGGAGAGGCGTGATCGCGGTCGGCACTGACTGGCAGCGAACAAACTTCAATCGAAGCTTGCTACATCCAATCGTGAACCACGTTCGACGTTGGTCTCACCCGACAATGCCTTGGGTAATTGTAGCGGGCATTCGTTGAATGCAGCCTCAAAGCGAAAGCGAAATCGGAATCATTTGCACTCAAGCCCCGAGGGGCTTTCTGTTTGATACTGTGCGCCGTTTTCGGTTTGTTACCGCGGGACGCATTTGGTTTGAAACCGTGGGATCACGCTCAGCACCATCGGGCTGGCGGGCGACGTGAAAACACGGCCCCAAAGGCCACAATCCCATGCCGCACGCGGATGTTCGGAACACAGCGTAGGGCTTGGGGACTGCCGGTCCCATGAGGTAATGCGCAGAATACTTGAGTTATTTTACCGGGGAAGGTATCGCTTGTGGCTTTGGTTTCACGGTAAAATGCAAGCAGGATGTCACTGGTTCGATCAATCCGGTCAGAACGAATTGAGTAATTTGGCGTGGTGCAGAAGCTAAGATCCGTCGCTTTGCTGATCGAGACCTCAAATTCTTACGCGAGGGGAATCCTTGCAGGAATTACCGATTATGTGCGGCAGCACGAAGGTTGGTCCATCTATTTGCCCGAGCAGGATCGCGGTGGTAGACCACCGAGATGGCTCTCCAATTGGAATGGGGATGGCATTGTCGCGCGAATTGAAACAGACGAAATCGCGACCGCTTTGAAGCGAACCGGATTACCCGTAGTCGATGTCAGCGCTGCCCGGCATCTGAAAAATATTCCTTGGGTTGAAACGGACGATCAGGCCATTGCCAGACTTGCCGTTGAGCACCTCTCGGAACGTGGCTTTCAAAATTTCGGGTTCTATGGAGATAGTGCTTTCAATTGGGCGATTTGGAGAAAGCAGAACTTCGAGCGTCTGGTTGCAGAAGCAGGGGGAAAGTGCTTCGCTCACGATTCCATCTCACGCTTGGATGAACAGTACTCATGGGATCGCGAGAAGGTTGCGCTGACGAAATGGCTCGCTGCGTTACCGCGACCGATTGGCATCATGGCATGCTACGACATTCAAGCTCAGAAATTATTGGATGTGTGCCGCGAACAGAACATTGCGGTCCCAGAAGAAGTTGCGGTGCTGGGGGTCGATAATGATTTGTTGATTTGTGATCTCGCCCGTCCACGGCTATCAAGTGTGATCTGTAATACCAAGCGAACCGGGTTTGAAGCCGCGTGGCTGTTGGATCGCATGATGTCCGGGGAACAGGTTGGCTCAAAGTCTATCCTTGTCGAACCACTGGGCGTCGAAACTCGTCAGTCAACCGATATCCTGGCCATCGATGATGCGGATGTCGCTGCTGCACTGCGTTTCATAAGGGAAAATGCAGCATCCGGTATTAACGTCAGTGATGTCTTGAAAGCTGTACCACTCTCCAGACGTGTGTTGGAGAGTCGCTTTCGTTCCGCCCTGGGCCGCACACCACACGAGGAAATTACCCGGTTGAAAATTGGCAAAGTAAAAGAACTGTTAACTGGAACAGATCTCTCACTCTCGGAAATTGCCTCGCGAACAGGTTTTAAACATGATGAATACCTGTCGGTCGCTTTCAAAAAATCGGTTGGTGTACCGCCTCGTGATTTTCGACGTGCGGAAAGATCCCGGTAAGAGAAGCGGTCCGATGGCAAGTAGTGCAACATTGTTGCGCATGAAACGCCGTCGCGATCTCCAGTCTGTCAATCTCTACTCAGCAGGACTCATGGCATAGATAAATTAGCGCAGATGAGAGAGCCGTTTGAAAACGCAGAAGGCTGAGCTTCGCGTTTTGATGCAAAATCGCATCTCGCAATCTTTGGTAGCGCGTTGGCTGGTCGAACCTCAGCGATCTGCCGCAACCCTAGGCCCGGGATTGCAATGCCCGCGTTGAGGCTGTCATGCTGCGGTTGATCGGGGAACGGCAACGCTCGAAGTCGCGGCAAAATCACACTGTTTGGCGTTGCGTCGACTGAAGCTCGCCGCAAGCTGCGGCATTGGTTTTCCGCTCATGCAGAACGCTTGCGGCTACCCATCCCATCCCATCCCATCCCATCACATGACATCCCATCCCGGCGATGAGTTTGATTTGGAAATGATGATTAGTAAGATACCAGAAACAGCGGGCAGTCAATCGTTGCAGCGAGCATGACCCCGAACATCATTTGCCATTTGTGGTCGCTGGTTTCTCCGCGTTTCTCTTGCGGCGATTGCCACTCTTTTTCTTGTTGTCATTGTTCTTCTTGGCTTGTTTTTGAGGTTTGTGCGAATTCGCTTTCAGTTCCGTCGGGATTCCCGTGTCTCCCTGTGATTTCATCCAGGCCATGAGTTCTTTTTCGAGTTCCTGCACAGTACTGTGGTGCTCGGGATGATCCGCGAGATTGTGCATTTCCAACGGGTCATTGACGACATCGTAGAACTCGATTGGGGGACGCTGTTGATAATGGTTGATGACCCACTTGGCTCGTTCATCGCCAGCGTCGGCAGCAGCGACGATCGATTTGTATTCTTTGCTTTTGGTACAAGCATTGGTGAACAGTTGGTCTGATTCCAGGTTCAAAATCAGCTTGTGGGTGCGGGAGCGGATGGATCGGATCGGATAGCTTGCATTTCCGTTGATGATGCCTTTGGTGGTCATGAGCCCGAACACATGTTTTTTGTGTTGTGTTGCTTTGCCTGTCAGCACGTCAACAAAACTCTTTCCATCGAGATTCGGGTCTTGCTTGCCACCAGCAACTTCCACGAAAGTGGGCGTGACGTCGACATATTCAAGCATCGCATCGGTGGTGGTGCCCGGCGTCACTTTGCCTGGCCAACGTACGAGCATGGCGGACTGTAGGCCACTGTCGTAGCAAGTCCACTTCGCGAAGGGGAATGAATTTCCCTGTTCGGAAACGACCACCACCAGCGTGTCTTGTTCCCGGTTGTGCTTTTTTAACAGTGAAAGAAGTTGGCCCACCTGATCATCGTAATAGGTGATTTCCGCCAAATAGCGACTAAAGGCATCACGTACTTCAGGGGTGTCAGCGAGATAAGGCGGTAGTTCGACGTCGGCAGGGGGATAGCGAGACGCGTCCCCTTTGTTCCATGGTGAATGGGGCTCGTTGCTGCAGGCGAAGATGCAAAATGGGGTCGACGATTCACCGCACTCACCCATCATCGCGTCAATCGCCTTCATGTCTGGATTGTTCCTGTCGTTGCTGTACTCGAACGTAAACAGGTTTTTGGGACCAATATGGGTTTTCCCGGAAAGACCAATGCGGTACCCAAGTGGTTTCAGGTAGTGCGTGATGTTGCGAATGCTGTCAAAAGTTTGCGTGTGATTTGGGTAGGCCCCGGTTTTGACCGGATACTGACCTGTGTAGATGTTGTGTCGCGTGGGGGAACACATCGGTGCACACTGGAAACAATGTGTCATGCGCATTCCCTCCGTTGCCAAACCGTCAATGTTGGGTGTGTGTGCCTGCCCGCCGTAGCAGCCAATGTCCCGAAATGTACAGTCGTCCGCTATCACGAAAAGCAGGTTGGGAGGCGTGTCTGCCGCGGATGAAGTGACGGCAAGCGTGGCACACAGGATCAGCGAAAAAACAGTTGGTTTCATGGGAAGTGTTATTGTGCGGAAGGGGACACGTGAAAGGTTTGATGAACGCTTCTGGGAATCATGATTGGCGATCAGGTTGGCAGTGTCAAACTCAGTTCGACATCCAAGCGATCTCCGGTCTGCATCCTAGCACCAAATGAGCCAGTACATGTCGAAAAATAGCCAAGGTCGGAGTGCGAAATCGTGATGCCAGAATCTCGCGACGCACCTTGGGTTGAAATGCACCCAGCGACAACCGTCCTTGGCTCAGTGGGTGTATTTTATGTTTGCACGCCTCGGTAATGCATTCGGTGGTCCATTCAGAGTGTAAACCTGCCAATGAAAGCTTCGCGAAGGAGCGCGTCCTCAATCGGGGAGAGACTCAAGAAAGAAGACGCGTTGTCACTGCATTCAGGCGTCGATGTATCCATCGGCTTGGCGACTGGCACGGGTGATGGGGTGACGCATTTCGGCAGCCGAACAGACGCGTTTGAGGTCAGGAGCGTCGCTTTGGTGCAACTGCGAGGTTCTTCTTCTTGGGTCGGTTGGACGACGGTGTTTTCAGGGCGAGGGATGCTGAAAAATGCGACTTGCGATGGATAAGTATTGTTCATTGGAATCCTCTGGTGGTCGGATAGGGTTGGTTCACGATTGGCATCTGAGTTCCCCACTGGTGCATGAAGGTCGATCAGGAACATGGTCGGAACATGACCTGCGTTTGCGTGCTTCAGTGGGGCACACTGGCCTTGGGAAATACATCCATTGGGAAATACTTCCATCGGGAAATACTGGCATTGGTCAAGAGCATCCGTCGTGAGCATCCGTCGTGCCAAGAGTTGAGCATCTTGCAGGATCTTGCAGATGCTCGCCACTATGGCGACAAATGCACCGGGGCCTGAGTCTTCGTCCGGTAGAAGCTACAAACGGTTTTGTAAAAATGACCATACCGTTTCGTGCTGCACATCGCTGCGTGACGCTGAGTATCGGTCCGCTCTCGGCTTGGTTGCGGTTGGCGTGTCACGATCTGCCGATCGCGGTGAGCGATTCGTAATTGAGTGGGCGGCCGCCCACTTCAATCAATGGTTGCTCGAGGATACGAGCCCAGGATCGTAAGCCGTTGTGCCAGTTGTTGCAGTTGGTCGATCGCAGCTTGAACTTCAGCCGTGTCCCGATGCCCACTCAGTTCGATAAAGAACATGTATTCGTTCTTGGTCTCGGGGGCTGGGAACGATTCGATCCATGTCAGGTTCAAATTTTGCTGCTTGAAAATGGTCATGGCATTCGCCAACGCACCTGGTTCGTGGCTGACTTGGAACAGAATGGCGGTTTTATCATTACCACTGGGTGAGGGGCGCTCTCGGCCGAGCACTGCGAAACGAGTAACATTATTGGGATTGTCTTCAATGCTGGCAGCAATCACGTCCAATTCGTATTCACGGCCTGCCTCCAGACTTGCTACTGCGGCTACCCCCATCTGTTCGGAGGCGAGTTTGGCAGCAGCGGCGGTGCTGCTGATTTCAACAAGTCGCGCGTTGGGAAGTTGTTTCGCTAGCCAGCCTCGACACTGCGACAAAGCCTGTGGTTTGCTGTGGACCTCGATGATCTCGTCGCGAGGTGTTCTGGAGAGCAGATTGTGATGGATGGGAAGCAGGACTTCACCACAAATCTGCATCTCACCTCTGACAAACATGCCAAGTGTGTCGACGACGCGACCGTCCGTGCTATTCTCGATTGGCACAATCCCGCTCAGAGCATCCTCACGTGCCACCGCCTCGAATACGGCGGGGATGGAAGCAACTGGGGTGAGTATCGTCGCATCGCCAAAATACTTGATGGCTGCCAAGTGGCTGTAACTGTGCTGAGGACCGAGATAAATCGTTTGCAATTGGTGAATCGATTGCAGGCAGATGCTGGACACGTGTTTTAGTAACGCAGCACCACTGGAATGATGGATCTTGTCATACCTGGTTTCACTGTCAGGTTTTCTGTCGCTGCCGAATAAACTGTCGATGCGGGCGGCTGCTTCCGCGATATGGCCAACCAGTTTTCCGTGACCGTCACCGCACAGTTCGTGAACTGCGCGCTGGCGTTGCTGAACGAGATCCAAAATCTGCCGGTCCAGTTGGTCGATCACGCTGCGGTGGTGCGCCGGTGCATCTGAGGAGGTATCAGGAGTCGAGTCAGAGTTGGATTGAGGATTCATGAGCGTGTGTTCGCGTTCACGGAGAGGAATGCGTTGGGCAGCCTGCGTTGTCTAAGCGGCAAGCTGAATGGGCGGTGGTTGCGGCAACGGGGCCAAGGGGTGGAGCGTGGTGACGAGCGTGTGTGTGACGAGCATGACAGAGATGAGCGTTACATTGTCACATTGCCGGGGTGTAGGTACAGACGGTGTCGGCTGTCATTTTGACAACAAGGCAGAATGGTGGGTTCGAGGCTGTTTCGCGTGACTGCCAAAAATGTTTCTGAAAAGCGAAAGATTGTGGGTTTATTACGTTTAAACGAGCTTTTTAGGGTCGTTTGACGAAAAACAGAACTGAAATCTGATTCAGCGTGACGACTGGCACAGCCTTTGCCTATCTAGGACCTCCGTTGCCGGGTGTGACGAAATGGACATCCGGTTCCAACCCAAAAACGATCTGACGCGAGTCAGAACGCGGGGATCAAGCAATAGCGATTGGATCCCTTCAATAGAGAAACAGACTGAAACAGAAAATTGAGACGAACGCAGCGTTGTCACGCTGCAGATTTGAAAAGGAGATTGACATGGCTCAAGGCGAAAAAATCATCGGGATTGACCTCGGCACGACCAACAGTGTGGTCGCTGTAATGGAGGGAAGTGAACCAAAAGTTATCCCGAACCCGGAGGGGAATCGTTTGACTCCCAGCGTGGTTGCTTTCACTGACAAGGAAGATTCCATTGTTGGTGAGCCAGCACGACGACAGGCAGTGACCAACCCAAAACGTACCGTCTACTCGGCAAAGCGTTTCATGGGGCGTCGCCATCATGAAGTCGAATCCGAAGAGAAAATGGTCCCCTACGGCGTTTCGGGGGCGGCTGACGAGTATGTGAAGATTGAAGTTGGCGACAAGCAACACACGCCGCAGGAAATCTCCGCCAAGGTTCTTCGTAAGCTGAAGGAATCTGCTGAGTCCTATCTTGGCCATAAGGTCAACAAGGCTGTGATTACGGTTCCTGCCTACTTCAATGACGCCCAGCGTCAGGCCACCAAAGATGCTGGTCAGATCGCGGGACTCGAAGTGGCGCGTATTATCAATGAGCCAACTGCCGCCGCACTTGCTTACGGTTTGGACAAAAGTAAAGACGAAAAGATCATTGTGTTCGACCTCGGCGGTGGAACGTTTGACGTCTCAGTGCTTGAAGTAGCCGATTCCGGCGACGAAGAGCAGGAGAGTCGTGTGTTCCAGGTGATCAGCACCTCAGGTGACACTCATCTGGGCGGAGACGATTTTGACGAAGCGATGATCAATTACGTCGCGGATGAGTTCAAGAAAGAAAACGCGATCGACCTGCGTGACGACCCGATGGCGCTTCAGCGTTTGCAGGAAGCATGTGAGAAGGCGAAGAAGGATCTCAGCTCGCTTCCAGAGACTGACATCAATCTGCCGTTCATCACGGTTTCAGATAATGTGCCCAAGCACTTGACGATGAAAATCACTCGCAGCAAGTTCGAAGAACTCGTAGACGCTCTCGTTGAGAGATGTCGTCAGCCTGTGCTCCGTGCGCTCAAAGATGCTGGGTTTGATGCCAGTGACATTGATGAAATTGTCCTCGTCGGTGGTAGTACTCGCGTTCCAAAGGTGCGGGAACTCGTGAAGTCGATCTTTGGCAAGGAACCACACCAGGGCGTCAACCCTGATGAGGTTGTTGCTGTGGGAGCCGCGATTCAGGGAAGTGTTCTCGCTGGTGAACGAACTGACGTGCTGTTGCTGGATGTGACACCTTTGACGCTCGGAATCGAAACCGAGGGTGGTGTGATGACCGCTTTGGTGGAACGCAATACCACTGTTCCAGCAGAGAAGAAGAACGTTTTCAGTACAGCCGCTGATAACCAGACGGCGGTGACCGTGCGTGTCTTCCAAGGTGAACGCAAAATGGCGAATAGCAATCGTTTGCTAGGTGAATTCAATCTGGAGGATATACCGCCCCAACCACGCGGTGTCCCACAGATTGAGGTCAAGTTTGACATTGACCAGAACGGGATCGTTTCCGTTTCGGCAAAAGAACTTAAAACCGGCAAAGAAGCATCGGTGACGATCAATGAAGCTGGTGCGCTGAGCGAAGATGACATCGAACAGATGCGAAAAGATGCTGAGTCTAATGCTGACGAAGATCGTAAGCAGTTCGAACTGGTCGAGGCCCGGAATCGTGCCAGCCAGCAGGTGTACCAGTTGGAAAAGCAGATGAAGGAGCATGAGGATAAGCTGACGGAGGCCGATACCGAACCGATGAACACCGCCATCGAGAAAGTAAAGAATGCAGCCGAAGGCGAAGATGCTGCCGTTATCAAAGCGGCATCAGACGAGTTGGATGCTGCATCGCAAGCATTCAGCAAAGTGCTGTACGAGAAAACCAGTGCTTCACCGGAAGCAGCTGCACCCGATGGTGCCGCTGGCGACGCCGATGACGATGCGATCGATGCAGATTACGAAGTCAAAGAGTGATCGATGACGACTGCTGATTGAGTCAAAGGCGGGTGTCAAACACCCGCCTTTTTTTATGCCTGTTTATGAAATATTTTTCCGCAATGTTTGCGATTTGAAATAGCAAAGGGAGCAAGACTGCCATGACCTTTCGATTTGATAAATTAACCACCAAAGCACAAGCTCTCGTTGCCGATGCGCAATCGCGTGCGGCTACCGCTGGCAATCCAGAAATAAAACCACTGCATCTGCTTGCCGCAATGATCGAGGAGTCGGATGGAATTACCCGACCACTGCTTGAAAAAATTAACGTGGATGTTGAACAACTTGCCGAACTGGTTAGCAGCGAAACCGGAAAACTGCCATCGGTCACGGGAGGCCGGCAGCCCGGCGTCGCTCCCGACTTGCAGAAAACTTTCGATGCAGCAGCGAACGCCGCCGATAGCATGAAAGATGAATTCGTCAGCACGGAACACCTGCTGTTGGGGCTTGTTGGTGCTGAAAGTAAGGCGAAAAACCTGCTCGCTCTGTCCGGGATCGGTAAAAAAGACGTACTGCAAGCCATGCAAGCTGTTCGTGGCTCGGCCCGAGTCACCGATCAGAATGCTGAAGATACGTATCAAGCTCTTGAAAAATTTGGCTTTGACCTGACCCGTCTTGCTGCGGAGGGAAAACTTGATCCTGTCATTGGCCGAGACAACGAAATTCGTCGCGTGGTGCAGGTGCTCTCACGGAGAACTAAAAACAATCCTGTTCTCATTGGACAACCCGGTGTCGGTAAAACAGCCATCGCCGAAGGGCTCGCGTTACGCATCTTTGAGGGAGACATTCCGCAGAGCCTGCGTAACAAACGGGTGATCTCGTTGGATATGGGGGCGCTCGTCGCTGGTGCGAAATTCCGTGGCGATTTCGAAGAACGACTCAAAGCGGTGCTGCGCGAAGTCAAAGATTCCGATGGTCGTGTGATTCTGTTCATTGATGAATTGCATCTGGTGGTCGGCGCCGGCAACGCAGAAGGATCTGCGGATGCTGCTAATCTTCTCAAGCCGGAACTGGCCCGTGGAGCATTGCGGTGTATCGGTGCGACCACGTTGGATGAGTACCGCCAGAACATCGAGAAAGATGCTGCGCTGGAGCGTCGGTTCCAACCGGTGTACGTCGGAGAGCCGACGGTTGATGACACGATCGCCATCTTGAGAGGACTCAAATCCCGATACGAGTCGCATCATGGGGTGAGGATCACGGATAGCGCTCTGGTTGCAGCCGCCAACCTTTCCAATCGGTACATTTCTGACCGGTTTCTTCCTGACAAAGCGATCGATCTGGTTGATGAGGCTGGCAGCCGGTTGGCAATGGAGAAGGAAAGCGTACCGGAACCCATCGATCTGATTCAACGACGTTTACGTCAGCTTGAACTCGCCCACCGACAATTGGTTGACGAGCAGGAAGATTCTGCAATCGCCAAGCGAGCCGAAGTCGAAGAGGAGATGGAGTCGCTGAACCGTGAGCTTGCCAGTCTGCGTGAGCAGTGGGAAGCTGAGAAACTTGGTTTGGAAGATGTGCAGTCGGTACGTCAGGAAATTGAACAGCTTGAGCACCAATTTGCGCGACTCGATGCCGACGCGAAGCAGAAACAGCTGCGCGGTGAGAGTCCGGAAGACCTTTATCGGGAAATGCTCGAGGTGCGGGAACGTTTGAGTGATCTGCAACGGCGGATCGAAGAATCGGAAGCCCGCGAACAACAGGCAAGGGAACTGGAAGAACAAGCCGGACAGGCTGAGGAAGGCAACGATAAACGACGACTGCTACGGCATGATGTCACCGAGGATGAAATTGCCGAAGTCGTGAGTGCCTGGACGGGTGTGCCACTGACAAGAATGTTGGAAACCGAGCGAGCCAAATTACTGGTGATGGAAGAACGTTTGCACCAACGTGTGATCGGCCAGGATGAAGCGGTTCAAGCGGTTGCCGATGCGGTGCGACGTAGCCGCAGTGGCTTGCAGGATCCCAATCGCCCGATCGGTTCGTTCCTGTTCCTCGGTCCTACCGGGGTCGGCAAGACTGAACTGTGCAAAGCATTGGCGGAAGTGATGTTTGATGATGAATCGGCGATGCTGCGAATCGATATGAGCGAGTTCATGGAACGCCATAGCGTCTCACGATTGATTGGCGCGCCTCCCGGGTATGTTGGATATGAGGAAGGTGGAAAGCTGACCGAAGCGGTGCGGCGTCGTCCGTACTCAGTGCTGCTGC
The DNA here is from genome assembly GCA_002862205.1 of Planctomycetaceae bacterium. Lineage (GTDB taxonomy): Bacteria > Planctomycetota > Planctomycetia > Pirellulales > Pirellulaceae > Rubripirellula. The sequence continues at coordinate 23,061 of PKCN01000268.1, forward strand.
TCGATGAGATGGAGAAAGCACATCCTGATGTGTTCAATATCCTGCTGCAGGTTCTGGATGATGGGCGTTTGACCGATGGGCAGGGGCGTACCGTCGACTTTACCAATACGGTGATCGTGATGACAAGCAACGCCGGCAGCCAGGTGATTCAGAAGGTCACCGAGCAAGGTGGTGATGAAGAGGAACTGCGTGAGGCCGTCCATGAGTCGCTGAAAGCACGGTTCTTGCCAGAGTTTCTGAATCGTATTGATGACATTGTGATCTTTCATCCGCTGCTGAAAACCGAAATTCGACATATCGTCGGATTGCAACTTCAGGAGTTGGCGAAGCGGTTGAAAGAAAATGGCCTTCAACTCGAGGTCTCTGAGGATGCGATGGATGAGGTGGCGTCGGCTGGCTACGATCCTACCTTTGGTGCCAGACCTCTGAAGAGGGTGATTCAGCGGGAAATTCAGAATCCGCTGGCGCGAGCGTTGTTGACAGACGAATATCCTGAGGGCTCAACGGTTCATGTCGATTACGACGGGGACAATTTTTCCTTCACAGAACGAGTTGCAACCATCGCGGAGGAAGGTTGAGCTGTGCCGTGCAAATTTCCCGCTCGCGATGAAGGATCCTCGCGAGGGCGGGACGCTGCGAAGACCCGCAGTATGGAACATGATTGAGGTGGGCCGCTTCAAGCCGTTCTGCTCAAGAGACCGTTCGGCTCAAGAGGGAGTGGTGCTGACTGACAATTCTTCATTCCGCACACGAACCTCATACGTATTGACATTGTGTTGCGGAATGTTCTGTTCTTGGCATCGTCCGTCTTTGATGCCGAATCCCCAGTGGTGAATTCGGCAGTGGATGACATCTTTTTCGATGCAGCCATGCACCAGTGAGGCACCAGCATGAGGACAAGGGTCATCGATTGCGTAGAAACCGTCGGCAAGGTGGTAGACCCCGATCAGCTTGCCCATGATCTTGAAGCACTTGGCCTCACCTTCCGGGATGTCGGTCGTACGACAGACGGATTCATATTCTGGCATTGGATTTGACGGGGTTGGAGATCAACCAACCTGACTGACAGTGACAAACGTGAATTCGGCGAACATCAAGGGTTTTGAAGTCCAAGACCGCTCAGCTGAAGATACCAAGGGGCGGTGTGCCGGCGTTGTAAGAGTAAAAACTGCCGATGTTGGGCAGCACCAACTCAAGGTCAGCAGCATTGTCGACGCCAAACCACATCGCAAGTTCTGCAGCCAGCTCATCAACCGAGGTCGTTGGAATCAGGCGTCCACGACCCAGATCGAGGTTTCCGTAGGTTGGGTCAATGGGGCTGGTAAGTGACAGCGGGAAATCTCCGAAGATCTTTCCTCCGTCAATTCCGCCACCCATCACAAGTTGTTGACCGCCCCAAGCGTGGTCCGTTCCTGCTCCATTGGTTCCCAGAGTTCTGGCAAAATCTGAAGCAGTAAAAGTCACGACATCGTCTTCACAGCCCAACTCTGTCATGGCTGCATGGAAAGACCCGAGTGCTCGGCTGATCTGGGGCATCAAGCCTTCCTGGGCCTCAATCAGATTGGCATGGTTATCAAAGCCACCCAGAGAGATGAAGAAGACTTGCCGGTTTTGCTGCAGTGTGCTGCTGGCTCCGATGACTTGGGAAATCTTTTTGAAGCGTTGACTGAGGGTGTCAGGGTCAAATTTTGCGTTGATGGTGACATTATCAACTTTGTCATTGAAATCGATCGCCGCATCAATCGAATTGCGATTGGTTTCGGTAAATGTTTTGGCGAGCAGATTCGAATAGGTTTGGTTCAGCATGTTGTCCATGCTCTTTTTGAAAATGCGGTTCTGTCTGCTGTTGGTATTGTAGTAGGAGACTTCAGTCGCTCCATTCTGGCCGATGATGTAGGGCGTGACGTTGTCGCCATTTTGGAACATGTTGACTCCATTGATCGACACATTCATGGACACGTTGGGGTTCTGGTTGCTCGATGCAAGCAGGTCGGCCATGCGTCCCCCCCAACCCGTGATTTGGGAACGCGTATGGGGAGCGCCTGTCATCCAGTGACGTTGCAGGTCAGCATGCGAAAACAATCCCAGAGGCAGATTGGACCGGTTGTCGTAGCTGGTTCGGGTCGTCGGTTCAACCAGCGATCCGATGTTTGCGATGAATGACAGATTCCCATCGTTGTAAAGCTTCGCGACACCGCCATTGACGCCGTTGTTCACATCCGTTGAGGTATTATCGCGTGCATCGTGTCCGAGTCCGGGATGCAGTCCAAAACTTCGTCCCGAGAGGTTGCTTGGGTCATTGATCGCAAGCAGGCTGCTTTCCTGCAGAGCCATTCCGCCGGGGTTATTGACGGTGTCGTCGTAGCCCCCTCGCGATGACGCGTAGTCATCGTATTCTGTAGAGTTGCTGCTGCTGGCGTTATTTCTAGGCACCAGCATGTTGTATGAATCGTTTCCACCAAATAGGAAGAGGCAGACCATGGCCTTGTAACCGCCGCCACCGCCACCTGCTGCTACGGCAGCTTTGGTTGCCTGTAAGTTCAGTAGCGTTGACACCAATGAAGCCTGGGTCATCATGCCACAGCCGGCTGCAGCAGCTTTTAAAATGGAGCGTCGAGACGCGATTTCCGCTGAGGTTTTCATGGCTTGAAACTTGTTGATGGAATTCGGAACTTGAAAAGTTTAGATCGGATAAGGTCGGCTCTTTGGTGGAACACCGATGATGAAGAGTGAGCACACTCAAACGCAGGTGTGCTACTCTTCGATCGCACAATCTGGAGACAACAGCACCGCCAGCAGTGCTTCTTCCAGACGTTCCTGATTCTGGCTTTCCGCCGTGCTCTCGGACGTGATGGCACTGATGATGCTTGATTTGGTTTCCTCACTCAAACTGCCGTGGCAAAGCAGCAAGTCAAATCGCCGTAGAATTTCCGGCAGGTTTGCGTTGTCTTTGGCAAGCTCCAGTTCAGGCGTCAAATCAAACGATATCTTCAACTGAACACCGTCACGCATGTTGTAGCGCACATTCAGGTTGCGAGTCCAGGAGCTGAAACGATTTATGGTCCGGTTGCTGGTCACCGCCGTCAGCACTTGATACTCAGGAGCAAAAATCGCCTCTCTGGGAACGCGTTGCGACGGACGATAACCAATCAGATCGCCCGGCGGCTGGTAATCGGGAAGATAGTAGTTGAAGACACTGGGAGCACGGAATGGCATCTGACCAAGGTCGTCGCGAAGACCGCCGACAAGAGCCATGAATGGCACCCCGCTGACAGAATCAGTTTTGGCATAATTGCTGCTCGGACGAAGCGCTCGGATCAATGCAGTCACTCGCTGGATGGGTTCGCGGAGACGACTGTGTTCTGTTCCCCGTGTCACCACCTCGATACGCAACGGATCACGTTTCCGCATGGCACGCTGGCCGCGTACCGCTTCCGGGTCCAGCAGGATCGCTTTAATCACTGCCTTCATGTCCCCGCGAACACCTTGTCCATTGTCGCGGAATTTTCGTGTCACACGCCGCGTGTAACCCCGGGATGGATTCGATTTCACCAGACGCTGTATTAAAAGGCGGCAAATGAAGGGTGGTACGTTTTCATGAGCAGCAATCACATCCAAACCTTCATTCACCTCTGCCAATGCGGCCTCGTTGGTAAGCGGGTCGGGTAACGCAGTCAGGGTGGTCCCGAAGATTGTCTTGCTGCCCACATTCGTGCCGTAGCCAGGTTCACCCGGGACATCCGAGTAGGCCTTGTTATTGTCGTGTTCCTGATAGTGCATCTGCATCGGAGCACCAAAGTTACGACCCGCATAGAAACTTGTGCTGGTGTTGTGCTGTGACTTGAAACCAGTGAAAAGGCGGGCAAGTTCTGTGATGCCTTCGTTGTCATAAGTCGGAATCAATTCGCCCTGGTCGTTGACTTTCAAACGACCGTCTTGCCGCAGTTTGTAAAGACCAATGGAGAACAACTGCATGATTTCACGAGCGTAGTTCTCGTCCGGCCAGCGACCCTTGCTCAAGTCCGCTTTGCGATTGCGATACGCGCTGAGATAAATGCCCATGCATTCGTGGAAGGTCACGTCGCCTAGAATGTCGCGGTAATTCCCGTCAGCATGATTGACAAGCAGGTCGTAGTAATCGCTCATCCCAAGCCAATCGGGAAGAGACTGTTCGCCATCGCCAATGTTGCGTGCCGTGTTGTTGTTGAAACCAGTTCCGCTATCGCTGATCACAAAAATCTGGGAAAGCGCCCAAGCGACCTTTTGTCGGAGTTGGTCTTCGCGGGTCAGGGCGATGTGCCACCAGGCCTGATAACGGTAATTGGCGATGCCGACACTCGCTTCGGTGACGGTGCGATTATCTTGGGCAACCATGTCCCGAGCGACTTGCTCGTGCGACGAGGACGGCAAGGCAAACTGATTATCAATCCACTCGCCGCAGGCGCGTCGATAACCCACCTGCCGAATTCGAGTCGACAATGAGTCGATCATTTCCTGAGTAGGGCCGAATGTCGCTTTGGACAAAAACTGAGCCGCGCGAAGGTCGCTGCGGATTTTCCGGACATCGCCACGACTGGCCGCCTCGAAGGTACCGCCATACGACAAACTCGCTGACGTGAGCAGGAAAATCGCTGTGCCCAATAAAAACACCGAACGGACCGAACGGCCGTCAAGACCACACATCAAAGAACGCTGGTAACGCATCGTTTACCGCCGATTTTTGTTGAGAAAAGTTGGCACGACTTCCGGTCGCGCAGGTTAGGAGTAGCTGGCCCAGCTCTGGGGAGCACCTTGCCAGTCGCTAATAGCATACTGGTGTTGATTCCCGCAATCAAACAGAGAAAAGGGAAAAATTTCCAACGCTGCCTCTGCGGAGGGGGGGCGCTGTGCTTTGGATGCTTGAGCCCCAAATCCGACCGGACGGCCTCACGCTGCCGTGGGCCAATCTCACACGTTTTCCCGCCCAGGAGCTCGCCAAGCATGAGGGCTTGCGTCACGCAGGAGCCAAAAGGAGTGCGTTTTAGATAGCTAGCAAGCTGTTCATCTTGTGTCAGAGATTCGCGACAGTTGAGCTCCCAATTTTCCAATTTCTCTACCACCCATTTCTTGTCGAATGGGGGTCTTGCTTCGATGTGGGGGTTCCGACTGACGAAGTTGCCACTCACTGGGTGATAGCATTGGCCGATGCCTGTGCACGAGCGGGGTTCGAATGGCATCATGCGACCAAATCATGGTCTGGCATTGATGATGCGGATATGGCTGGGTGAAGAGATTAGGTTGCAATGGAAAGCGTTCGGGTCGGAACATCATTACACCGTAGCCAGCGTGACCCAACGGGAGGGTTTGACTGCTGGATTCACCGCGACAGGAAATCTGCTCTCTCAGTTCGATCTGAACTGCAAGAGTTTGAAAGGACTGAAAAAAAGTTCGGGACTGTAGGAGAAGATGTTGCTGAGCGTTGGGGGGAAGCATTTCGAGCATCCAGGGAAGGTCTTGGACCAGTCTGCGGACCTCAGCCCACGAATTCCTGAATGCAGGATTGGCTGTTGAGCCCAAGGCTGCAGCATACAGTTGGTGACTGGTGCGCCGCAGTCGTTCCAAAAACATCCTCTGTGGCGGATCGAGGGCCGCATGATAGGTCAGCATGCTGACGAGATAATCAGTCGCATCACGATATTCCCGGGTGGCGTGAAACAGCGGTGTTGCGTGGGCGGCATGTCCTCGCGTTGGCGGTAGGCAAAGGGCCGTGGTGACAATCGACAGCAGTGCAGCGAGGAACTTTTTCATGAAACATCTCCGTACGTTGATTATTTGAAGTTGTTGCATCCACGATGCATACAACATGCCAACGTCAAGGTGTGTGCCAAGCGACTCGCGGGTTGGTGGGTTGAGGCGTGTCTATTCTCGGCAGGCACGCAGAATTCTTGCGTGGCAGGTCGATCTTCGTTGAACATCGCCGGTGTCTGAGTATGCGTATCTTTATGACGACAGTTCGGAGGATGGCTGCCGTCACTTTCATGGCACCGATTTGTGAAACACAACAGCTTGAGCAAAAAACCGGAAATTTCTGCCAATTCGGTTCAATCCTCCTAACCGGAAAAGTCGATAGCTGTACTGGAAAGAGTTCATGCGTGGTTGGTGCGCCAACCGTTTTCCCACCCAGGTGGCAGTCGGCATGAGTGCTTTCCGTCCTCCCCAATGTTGCTACGAGTTCCATCACTGAAAGAGACAGATGTCGAAGCCCGCCCTCAGACTTTTCCAAAGCCACGACAACACCGATCGTCGCGAACGTGAACTTGATCGTATCACCGGAACCGCAGAGCCCAAGACGGTGGCTGTTCCCCTGGGAAAAGTCGTTCCATTGTTGATGGATGCGGTTTCCAATGATCGGGCATGGCTGAGTGACTTTGCGGAAGACACGGTACGGATTGACGCGGACTTGTATGACGTTTTGTTGGCTTACCAGCAGATTCAAAGTCGGGCTGCCTGAACGAATCAAGCGTTGTGGTGTGTGTCGATTGGGGCATCATGCCAGTCGCCAAATGCAAAATTAAGGAAGAACAATGCGTTCCATTGCAGTGATCAATCAGAAGGGTGGCGTTGGAAAGACGACCAGTTCTGTCAATCTTGCCGCAGCTTTGGCTGAGGCTGGGCGGCGCGTCTGTCTGCTTGATCTCGATCCGCAGGCTCATGCTTCCCTTCACTTGGGCATCACTGCCGTGGATGGTGAGGCGAGTATGTATGAGGTTCTGTGCGGGAATGCGTCACTTGATCAGGCTCGTAGAGTGATCAACGATAAACTCTGCGTGGTCCCATCAAATCTTGATCTCGCTGCTGCCGAGTTGGAACTGGCTGGCGAAGTGGGACGTGAAATGATTCTACGTGATCGAATGCAGGAAGAAGAAGACGCTGATTATGATTACCTGATTCTGGATTGCCCTCCAAGTCTTGGAGTGTTGACAGTCAACGCGCTGGTCGCGGTCAATGAAGTGTTTCTGCCCTTGCAACCACATTTCCTTGCCTTGCACGGTCTGAGCAAATTGCTTCGCACAATTGAAGTGGTTTCGCGTCGGCTCAACGCCAATCTACGACTCTCTGGAGTCATGTTGTGCATGTACGACTCGAACACGCGGCTGGCGGCTGAAGTGACGACGGACATCGAAGATTTCTTCCAAGCCAGTAAAGGCGGCAGGGAATTCTTTCGACAGGCGAAGTTCTTCGATACACGCATTCGGCGAAATATTCGGCTAGCTGAGGCCCCAAGTTTCGGAAAATCCATTTTTCAATATGCACCCCAAAGCAATGGTGCTACGGATTACCAAAGTTTGGCCGATGAAGTCCTTGCTCAGGAATCCTGTTTCGCGTCTGTCAATCGACAGGCGGCTGCCTGATTCAGAAACCACTTCCACGGCGAATTGGAAACCCGCGCCGCAGTAAGGACGATTTCTTTTCAATCGGTTTTCTTTCTGGTCACCCATTCGCGTTTGTGCGTGCTCTAACAGCGGTCTTTTCAAGACGGCATGGTGAGTGCTGTTGTGCCAGGTCTTAAGTTCGGCAGGGATGGCGTTGCACGCTCACGTAGCCAACAGATGCAATGATTTCCGGAGCGTGATGCAATGATTTCCGGAGCGTGATGCAATAATTTCTGGAGCGTGATGCAATGGTTTCCGGAGCGTACTGGTGTGCTCTTATTTGGGTGCCGTCGCAGGAAACAAACGGACTCAGTCTGGATCACTTTCCGATTCCGGGGCATCGGTAGCGGGGACCGTGGCACAACGGATCTTTTTTCCAACGGTTGCATTTCCATCTCTCACTGCAGGCGGTTTCCCAGCAAAAAAAGAGTGAAATGTCCGATGTCTTCTGCTGACGAGGAAAGTGGGGCAAGGCGAGGTGGGATGCGATGCGTCGGCAGCGGCACGGCAGTGCTGGTTGTTGAAATGGCTCAAATGACCGCAATTCGTGCGGTTTTGTGGTGGGAATGCGTGTTTCGGTAGGGAGCCGATTTGACGCCCCCTTTCTGTTCGGTTTACGGGGCTCTAGCGTGTTAAGGGACGCAGGCACGATCTGCGCAACTTCGACACTCAGAGGGCAAGTCTGGCAAAGGGCATGGCGACAACGGAAATCAAGGTCAAAGGTGCCCGGGAACATAACCTGCGCGATGTCAATGTGACGTTGCCGCGGGGCCAGTTGATCTGTTTTTCAGGTGTTTCAGGCAGCGGAAAGTCCTCGCTTGCTTTTGATACGCTGTACGCAGAAGGACAGCGGCGGTACGTCGAAAGTCTGAGCCATTATGCGCGACAGTTCATGGGGCAAATGCCCAAGCCGGATGTGGATCTGGTCAGTGGTCTGAGTCCCTCGATCTCGATCAGTCAGAAATCGACCGGAAACAATCCGCGAAGTACGGTTGGGACCATCACGGAAATCTATGACTTCCTGAGGGTGCTGTTTGCACGGGTGGGTACAGGTCATTGTCCTGAGTGCGGTACCGCGATCTCTGCACAGGCCCGTGATGCGATCGCTTCCCGTATTCTTGCCCTTCCCGCAGACGCAACCCTGTGGCTGATGGCGCCCGTGATACGCGGGCAGAAAGGTGAGTTTCGTGACCTGTTTGAAGACCTGCGGAAACAAGGGTACCTACGGGCAAGGGTCGATGGCGAAACCGTGCGATTGTCCGATCCCCCGCCTCTTGATCGCCAGCAGCGACATCATGTTGAGGTTGTGGTGGATCGTATTGATCCGGATTCCAGAGACCGGGGGCGGATCAACGAAGCCGTGGATTCGGCGTTACGAATGGGCGAAGCGACGTTGTTCGTTTCCCTGTCGGATCAAAATGATGATCAGGCAGATCAGCCCAAACGGGATATCCTGTTTTCATCTCAATACGCTTGCGGTGGTTGCGGGCTCAGTTTCAAACCGCCCACCCCTCAGCTGTTCAGTTTCAACAGCCCGCAGGGAATGTGCGAAGGATGCGACGGATTGGGGCGACTCTATACGTTCGTTCCCGAGTTGTTGGTGCCCGATGAACGGCTGTCGATTCGCAAAGGTGCCATCAAGTTGCTCGGTAAATGGGGCGACTTGGGCAGATATCGTCAACACATCTATCGTGGTGTGGCTGATGCAATGGATGAAGCATTGGACCTGAAGTCGGGAACCATGCTGGAAGGCGAGTGGTGCGAGCTGCCTGAGCAGGCGAAGCAGATCTGGTTGTGGGGAACGGATGACTCGCTTGAATTCACGTGGCGAGGCGGACGCAAGGCTCGTAAGTATTCTGGTGCGTTTGACGGTTTCATTCCGGAACTGCTTGGCAGGTATCGCACGACGCGCAACAAAATGCAGCTCAGGCAGTTCGAGAAGTACATGGACACGATGGACTGTCCTGACTGCCATGGAAAACGACTCAATGCCCAGGCATCGGCGGTCACGATCCAGACAGGGGCCAAAACTTTTCTTGCCGATGATGAAGCAAAAGCCGGGCTTTCGTTGCCAGAGCTGTGCGAATTATCCATCGAAAAACTGCATTCGTTTTTCTCGTCCATTCGTTTGGGCGAAACAGAAGCGATCATCGCTGCCGAGGCACTCAAGGAAATTCGTCAGCGAATAGGTTTTCTGCTTGGAGTCGGGCTCGAGTACCTGACTTTGGCAAGAACCGCGCCAACGCTCTCGGGTGGGGAGTCTCAGCGAATCCGGCTTGCGGGGCAGATTGGCAGTGGACTGGTGGGGGTGCTTTACATCCTTGATGAGCCGTCCATTGGCTTGCATCCTCGTGATAACGATCGATTGATCGAAACATTGCTGCGACTCCGTGATAGTGGCAATACGCTGATCGTTGTGGAGCATGATGAAGATACAATGCGGGCCGCCGACTTGATCGTCGATTTTGGCCCCGGCCCCGGGATCAAGGGCGGGCGTATCGTTGCTGTGGGTGATGTGCAGACGGTAAGCGAAACTGCAAAAAGTGTTACCGGGCAGTTCCTGTCCGGGAAAAGGGCAATCCAACCTGCCACTCAACTGCGAAGCATTGATAAGAACGCAATGCTGACCATCCGAAAGGCGGCATTCCACAATCTCAAAGGGATCGATATCTCGCTCCCGCTGGGAACGGTCAACTGCGTCACCGGTGTTTCCGGCAGTGGGAAAAGCTCTTTCGTGGGCGGGATTCTGGAACCGTTGTTACGCAATCGGCTCAACGGAGCCCAGGCGGAGGTCGGTGAGCATGAGGGGGTTGAGGGGCTGGAGCATCTTGATAAGACCATTGCCATTGATCAATCACCGATCGGACGTACCCCACGAAGCAATCCAGCAACCTACGTCAAAGTGTTTGATGAGATACGCAATCTGTTTGCACGCATGACGGAAGCGAAAACGCGGGGTTATACAGCTAGCCGATTCAGTTTCAACGTGGATGGTGGCAGGTGCGCCGCCTGTGACGGCAACGGGGCCAACAAGCTTGAAATGGATTTCCTGGCCGACATCTGGGTCAAGTGTCCTGTCTGTCAGGGAAAGCGATACAACCGCGAAACATTGTCAGTTCAATTCAAAGGGCACTCCATTGCAGATGTTTTGCAGATGGATATTTCGCAGGCCTTGAAACTGTTTGGCAACATTCCCAGGATCGCAGAGAAGCTGCAGACACTGGTGGATGTTGGGCTGGAGTATCTGAAGCTTGGTCAGCCCTCGCCAACCCTGTCTGGGGGTGAGGCTCAGCGGATCAAGTTGTCGCGCGAACTGAGCAAGCGTGAAACCGGGAAGACGTTGTACGTGCTGGACGAGCCAACGACCGGGTTGCACTTCGCCGACATTGAGTTGCTGCTCAATGTGATTCAGCGATTGGCTGATCGTGGCAATACAATTGTGATTGTCGAGCATAATGTTGATGTGATCAAAACGTCCGACTGGATCGTCGATCTGGGCCCCGAAGGTGGTGAGGGCGGAGGTGAGATTGTCGTTGCGGGCAGACCGGAGGATGTGGCTCGCTGTCCTGCCAGTTACACCGGTGTGGCATTGGCAAAGTCATTGGGCATCAAACGAAGAAAAGTGACAGGCAAGTCCAAGGCGATTGGTTCGCTTGTATCTGAGTCGCCTGAAGCCCGCACTCATGTCGTCGTCGATGCGGCCAGCGAACATAACCTCAAAGCAGTCAATGTGCGGGTGCCGCGTGATGCGATGACTGTGTTTTGCGGCCCCAGCGGAAGCGGCAAAAGTTCATTGGCGATGGATACGATTTACGCCGAAGGACAGCGTCGGTACGTCGAGTCACTCTCCTCTTATGCGCGGCAATTTGTGGGGCAGGTTCAAAAACCGCATGTTGAAAAGATTGAAGGTTTGTCGCCCGCCGTCGCGCTGGAACAGAAAAATCTGGGGCACTCACCTCGCAGTACCGTCGGGACCGTGACGGAGGTCTATGATTACCTGCGAATTCTGATGGCTCGACTGGGCGTCATGCATTGTCCCGATTGCCAAGTCCCCGTCGGCACGCAGACCCCAGATCAGATCGTTGAAAAAGTCATGGCAATGCCCGTGGGAACTCGCGCTCTGGTTCTCGCGCCAATTGAAGTGCAAGCGGGCGAAGCATCACGTGACACTTGGCAGTCGCTCAGAAGTACGGGATATCAACGGATTCGGATCGACGGTCGGACCATCGCGCTCGATGATGCCAAGACCTTGGACCCGAGAAAGAGACAGGTTGTCCAGGTTGTGGTGGACCGAATCGCGATTGAAGCGGACGATCGCACCAGAATCACCGATAGTGTTGAACAGGCGCTATCGCTGGGGGTCGGTGTATTGCAAATCGCCGTGGCTGATGAGGAACGGGAAGAACCACTATGGAAAACCCAAACACACAGTCAGCATCTGGTTTGTGGTTGCTGTGGCAGATCGTTTTCTGAACTGACGCCTCATCATTTCTCTTTCAATACCGCCATTGGATGGTGCCCACAGTGTGAAGGACTGGGAACCCAGACCGGTACCAATCCAGCGGCCTTGGTGACTTCCACTGCGAAAACTTTGGCAGAGGGTGCGGCCCTGTTGTGGCCTGAGGTCCAGCAAAGCGTTTCTGGTTGGATGCTCAATGCACTCTCCAGACATACGGGCATCCCGATCGATGTCCCGTTTGATGCGTTGACCGTCTCGCAGCGCCGGATTCTTTTTCGGGGTACCGGGCCGCAATGGATTGAGGTTCGTGAGTCAGACAAGAAAGGAAACAAGAAGTCCGGAGCTATCCTGTTTCGGTATCAATTCAAAGGGTTTTATCCGGCGTTGGATGAGGCTTCGCGGTTGACCCCCGGTTTGCGTGGGAAATTGGAGCAGTTCACCGCTGAGATCGACTGTAGCGTGTGCGATGGATCACGATTGACTGATGAAGCGGCAGCGGTCCGATTCCGAGGGCACACCATTGCCGACCTTGTGCACATGCCGCTGGATCGTCTCCACGCTGAAGCAAAAAGCTGGAAGTTTGACCGTCGCGAACGGAAAATTGCGGGCGAGCTTGTGCGAGAGGTTCGTGCACGCGTCGGATTCCTGTTGGACGTTGGGCTGAACTATCTGACAATGCACCGTGGTGCATCAACGTTGTCAGGCGGCGAAGCCCAGCGGATTCGCTTGGCAGCACAGTTGGGCAGCGGGTTGTGCGGGGTTCTTTACGTGCTCGATGAGCCAACCATTGGTTTGCATCCCCGTGACAACCAACGCTTGATCGGCGCTTTGCATCGGTTGAGGGATCTTGGCAATACACTGTTAGTGGTTGAGCATGATCGCGAGGTCATTGATAGCAGCGACTATCTCTGTGATTTTGGTCCTCGGGCTGGTCGACATGGCGGGCGAATTGTTGCCAAGGGAAAACCGGGCGAGGTTGAGCCTTATCAGGATTCAGTCACCGCTGGGTTCATTGACGGAAGCAAGAAGATCTCATGTCCAGCGTCACGTCGCCCCGTGTATACGGAGTCGGGGACGCCAATGGTGGATTTTATCAAGGTCCTCGGAGCCACCGAAAATAATCTGCAATCGGTCGATTTTGAACTGCCCCTGGGTGTGTTCACCGCAATTACCGGACCCAGTGGCAGTGGCAAGAGTTCACTGATTGAGCAAATCCTTTATCCAGTACTTGCGCGACGTCTGCATCGCAGCCGAACCAAACCGGGGAGGCATGATAAGGTTGAGGGATTGCGGTATATCGACAAGGTCATTCGCGTCGATCAGTCGCCCCTTGGCAATACACCCAGCAGTAATCCCGCCACTTACACTGGTGTGTTTGATCTCATTCGTCAGTTGTATGCCTCCATCCCGTTGGCAGCGGAACGACGTTACACCGCCAGAACATTCAGTTTCAATGTTCCCGGCGGCCGCTGTGAAACCTGCGAGGGAAGCGGGCAGCTGAAAATTGAAATGCACTTTCTTCCTGACGTTTGGGTCCCGTGTGAAGAATGTGATTCACGCCGATACAACGAAGATGTGTTGGAAGTGAAGTTGCACGGAAAATCGATCGCCGATGTGCTGGAAATGCAATGTGGTGAGGCGACGGAGTTGTTTGCGAATTATCCGCGGATTTTGAGAACGCTTCAGACGTTGTGTGATGTGGGCTTGGAATATGTGACTCTTGGCCAGGCTGCGCCAACGCTATCAGGAGGCGAAGCGCAACGTGTCAAATTGGCCGCTGAACTCAGCCGCCCAATGACCGGAAACACGCTTTATCTGTTGGATGAACCCACCACGGGTTTGCATTTTGACGACATCGAAAAATTGCTCAACGTGGTGCAACGCCTTGTTGAAATGGGCAACAGCGTCGTTGTCATCGAACATAATCTTGATGTCATCAAGTGTGCTGACTGGATTGTTGACATGGGGCCGGGAGCTGGGGTGGATGGCGGCGAAATCGTCTTTGCGGGGACCCCAGAGCAGCTTGCAGCACAGGCAACGACTCGACGTCGCAAGAGCACAAAATCGAATCCGGTATCCGTGACGGCTCCCTTTCTTGCCAAGGTGTTGAACGCGGATGAGGATTGGCAAGGGAAGCCCGAAACGTCCACGAAACCCAGTCGGGGTGGGAAACGCGAACCCGTTGGGAAATCGCGAGATCTCGGCGGGACCGACGATTCCGGTTCAGACACGGGGAACGGTTCTGCGGAATACCAGCCGCCCACGAAACCCGCGGAAAAAAACGCCAAACTGCGTCCCGCGATCGCAAGAGTTGATCCAGCTGAGGGGAGCAAGAAAGCCGCTTCCGCAAAACAACGCGCAACCAAAGAAGTGGTCACAGCCACACAAGGGAGGCCAAAGGCGGGAATTCCCATGACTGCTCAGGCAACTGGGGCACTGGAGCCCTGGAAGACACTGGGGAAAAAGTGGCACTGTCTTGAGAAAGGTTTTACCCCTGGAGAGGCCCCCCTGTGGCCGCTCGAAGTGGCGGAGCGTGCGCTGAAGTTGCTGGAGCAAATCGCGGGTCAGGATGCGTTGGTGTTCTCCGGGCCCGATCGATTCGAGGTCAGACCAAGTGGCACCGATACAGCCTGGGCTGAGGTGTATACCAAAGAAGCTGATGCACTGAAGATTACACTCGCCGGGCCTGACTCGGCGTTTGATTCATCCAGTTTCTCAAATCTTGAAATGCAAGGTCCGGTCAACCAGCCTGAGGGCCAAGGTACCACGATTACCTTGAATTTGACGACTTTGAAACATGTTCGCAGTCGAAAATTGCGGACGTTCATGAAAAGTCACCTCGAACGCACTTTGCAATAACGTTGGCTGGAACGTTTGGCGGTGGGCCGGCTTGGGTTGCCGTTGCCCGGTGGTGACGCTGTGCTTGAGGCGGAAGGTTGTTTCTTGATGACTCCCCCGAAGCCCCACTGAGCTTGTCCCCACTGAGCTTGTCAGTTCGATTCTTTGTATTCTGATTTTCTTCTTTTGGTGGGGAATCCTGTCAAGGTTGGAGTTGGATAGGAGTTGGTCAGGGCGCGTGCTATAATCAGCCCGGCTTTTCATGGGAGGGATTGAAGTTGAACAGAGACACTGATGCGTCTTCCAAGGATGACGGCGAAGGCTTGTTGAGCTCGGTACTTGCTGATACCGAGGTCAAAAAGCGGCTTGAGCAGATGGCGGCGGATGAGAAAACCGTCACGATATGTTCGTTGGCAGGTAGTGAATTCACTCATCCCAGTTGGCGTCAGCCGTGGGAAGATTATTCAGCAACTGAAACCATGCAATTGGAGGGAGATTCTGCTGATTCATCGGTCAGCCAGGTCGATCAGGGTTTCGTGCCTGTCCGTCTGCTCGCTGAGTTGACGGAAATGCGAGCCGAAGAGATCGACTACCGGATTGTAGGTCGGCTTGGCAGTGGTGGTACCGGGGTGGTTTATCAGGCTCATCAGCGGGCGCTCGATCGAGAAGTCGCCATCAAGGTGCTGCGTGATGAGTTGGCAAGTAACGAGGTGTCGCGGGAGCGTTTTCTTACCGAAGCGCGGGTCATTGGGGGCCTCGATCATCCCAACGTGATTGCCTTGCACGAAGTTTGCATCGATTCCAATGGGTTTTTGTTCTATTCGATGAAGCGGATTGACGGGACCAGTTGGGATGAGCAGATCACTGGCAACTCCGTCATCGAGAATGTTAACATTCTTCTACGTGTGGCTGACGCCATACGTTATGCACACTCACGGGGGTTGGTTCACCGGGATATCAAACCCGAAAATATCATGCTCGGGCAATTTGGTGAGGTACTCGTAGCGGATTGGGGATTAGCGCTGGCGCTGGGAGGTAGCGAGATTCGGCATGGAGTCAAGCAAACGATCGGGGGAACACCGGCGTACATGGCGCCGGAGCTTGCCGATGGCGGACACCACTCAATCACATTTCAAACGGATGTGTATTTGTTGGGAGCAATCTTGTTCGAGATTCTGACTGGAACACCCCCGCATGATGGCCCTACACTGCTCGCTTGTTTGAAGGCTGCAGCACGCAATGTGATTCGCGAGACAAACGTTGTGGGTGAGTTGATGGACATTGCCCGCAAGGCGATGGCAGATCGAGCAGAGGATCGTTATTCATCGGTCGATGCATTCATTTCCGCCCTCAAGGATCAACAGAAACATGACCAGAGTGTCAGGCTGGTCAAACGTGCCCGAACCCGCTTGTCGAACGCAAAGGATGATCATCAATACGAAGACTTTCGGGTGGCTGATGCATTGCTGATGGAAGCGCTTGATATCTGGGCTGACAACCCAGCAGCCCAGACAACACGAAGTAACTTGCAGAATCGTTTTGCAGAAGCAGCAACACGCAGCGGCGACTATGACCTTGCACTTTCGATCTATGCCTCAGCGAATCGGCTGGACTCGAAAGAGGCTGCAGAGGTCAGGAGTTTAAAAGCGGCCCGCGTTAGCAACGATCAGCGCAACAGCCGGTATTCGGTGCTGTTTACCAATGCCCCGGAAGCAGGTTTGTTGATTAGTATGGATGCGGGACGTGTGGTCGAAGCCAATGATGCGTTCAGGAAAATGTTCGGTTACTCCAATGAGCAACTTGAAAACAAGTCGATCATTGAGCTGCACATTTGGGAGCGTGAGGACGACCGACAACGTCTGACCGAGGCTTTGAACCAAACCGGGGTGCTGAACAATCTTGAATCGAGGTTTCTGCATCGGGACGGCCATGCGATCGATGTGTTGATCAGTGGTTGTGTGGTGGATATGCAGGGAGAGGCGATGGTGGTTTCCACCATTCGTGATATTTCCGCACGGAAAAAAGCGGAAAATGACCTGATGATGAGCAGGCAACGCCTCAGGGATCTTCAACGTCTGGCCGGTTTGGCTACCTGGTCGTATGACACCCGGACTGAAGAACTGGTTTGGAGTGACGAGGCATTTCGGCTCAGCGGACGTGATCCAGCGTTGGGACCCCCGTCCTCTGATGAGTTTTTTGACATGATTCACGAGGAGGATCGAGAAATGTTGCGTGATACGATCGATGCATCACTCGCCTCGGGACTTGCCTACGAACTCACGGTGCGGCAGATCCTCGGAGACGGGGAATATGGTGACCTGCTGCTCAAAGGTCAGCCAATCTTCGACGTTGAGGGCTACACGATTGAACTGTATGGCGTGATGATTCCTCAAACCAATTGAGTGATTCACGTGCCAGTTCATCAGAATGGCAATCATTGAGGCTTTTCGCTGCCAAGCATGCGCTCGTGCCAGCAGGAACGCGGCAACACTGCAACACGGCAACACGGCAACACGGCAACACGGCAACACGGCAGCATGGCAGCACTGCAACGCGGCAGCACGGCAACACTGCAACGCGGCAGCATGGCAGCATGGTAAACTGAGCTCACACATCGGGATGGTGATGTTGCTGCCAGGATCGTCTATTTGCCTGAGCTTGACTGGGTCATTTTTGTTGCTTCGCTGGGATTGAGAGCATGTTCTTCAGAGTGTCGATTCGTTTACTCAACATCATGGTCTTGTCGATGCTGCTGAATGCGGCGTACGGACAGGCCCCAAAAAATCAAAGACCGCCTAACATCGTATGGATCGTGGGCGAGAACTTTGATCTCGATTTCGGCTGTTACGGCGCCATGAATGTGAAAACGCCGAATGTGGATCAGTTGGCAAAGCATGGAGTAAGGTACACCAACGTCTATTCAACTTCGCCTGTCTGCGCTCCGAGTCGCTCGGCTTTCATGACCGGAATGTACGCGACGACGACGGACATGCATCACATGCGGTCACATCGAGATGACGATTATCGGTTACCCGAGGGAGTGCGACCTTTGACTCAGCGGTTGCAGGATGTCGGGTATCAGACCGCGAATGTGACCCACATTGGTGATCGTGTGGTTGGCACGGGAAAGCTGGATTTGAATTTTGTTAACGAGGGTCCACTTTATCAGACAAAATTGTGGTCGGAGATCGATACTTCAAAGCCGTTCTTTGCGCAGTTCAATATGCCGGAGGCGGAATACGACATTTATGATCGCAAGTCGGCGGAGAAAGAACGTGTGGTTTGGGTCGGAGAAGAATGGCACCCCAAGGTTGCGACCGAACAGAACGTCACACCACCGCCTTATTACCCGGATCATCTCATTGTACGGCAAGAGTGGGCACGTTATTTGAATTCAGCCAGCGGCATGGATGTAAGAATTGGTTGGATTCTTCAGCAACTCGAAAATGACGGAGTGGCTGATGATACGGTTGTTATTTTCTTTGGAGATAACGGGAGATTGGAAGCGAGGGGGATTCATTGGTGTTTTGACAGTGGATTGCACGTGCCCATGGTGATCCATTGGCCAAAGCATTTTGCGGCTCCGCAGGGCTATCAAGCCGGGCTTGTGGATGATCGCGTCATCAGTCTCATCGATCTCACCGCAACCACGCTGGTGATCGCAGGAATTGATGTTCCGCGTATGATGCAGGGGCAGCCCTTCCTTGGACCCGAGCAAACCGTTGGACGCCGTTTTGCATTTAGCGCTCGGGACCGAATTGACGAGACCGAAATTCGACAACGATCCGTGCGCGGGAAGCGATATCACTACGTGAAGAATTTTACGCCGGGAGCCGGATTCGGATCATTGAATCGCTACAAGGAAAAGTGCTTCCTCGTCAAACCACTCATGAGAAAATTGCTTGCGGACGGGAAACTCACTGGACCTCCTGCTGATCTGATGAAACCGTTTGCCAGTGAGCAACTCTTTGACACCCAGGCGGATCCCTATGAAACAGTCAATCTGGCTGACTCACTCGTGCCCGAACATCAAGCGGCCTTGCTGGAAATGCGAGCTGCATTGGATACATGGAGTGCGGAAACACGAGATCGTGGTGTCATCCCTGAAGCTCATGAAATCGTCGCGCCTTTTGAAAAAGAAATGCACGACTGGTTTGGAACACCTGATTGGGTAACGGCTCGTTGAGCATCGGAGCATCGGAGCATCGGAGTAACGGAGTAACGGAGTGACTGCGGTTTGCCAGTGCTGGAGTGGGCCCCTGTGAGCTTGGGCTTGGTGACAGGGCTCGGTGACAGTAGGGGGGCGAGAGTGCTGGGCATGACGTCGCTCCGGTGGCCATCGACCGTTGGAGGAAGCCCTGGTAGGTCTTGGGATGAGTGTTTTTGATCTCGCTGAGTCGCTTGAGAATGACACTTTCCGGTCTTGCTGACCAGATTTGCGACTTTTTCTGATCCGTTGGGGGGAGCGAACTCTCATGGGATTCTTCGAATTAATAAAATGTTTTCCCCTGTGCCCGTTCATCGATTGGCCAACGCCGTCTATACTAGGTCGGGTCGGGGGATGCCTCTTTTTCCGGCGGTAAATCCGACAGGACGAGGAGGTTTGGATGAGTGAATACGGCGCTTTCAGTGATGACTATTACGTCAACATGAATCTTTCCACCGAGATGGAGTTGCCACAGAGTCGCGAGGCCGTGCTTCATTATTTTGAACAGGTCAGGCGTCGGTACCCGAAAATGCAGAACTTCTACTCGCGCGAGAAGGGTGAGTATGTTCTTGAAGAGGAAAAGGATGCCGGCGCGTATCGCTGGGCATCGGTCGAGGGCAAGCGTGTCAATGCCGGGGTTGTGAACCCCGATTCCTTTGATTCAGCCTTGGAACAGCACCGCACCGTGCTTGAATTGATCCCCTTTGAACTATCGATCAGTCCGCTCGATTGTGAGTCGCTGAGCGTGATGCTGGGGTTTGATTTTGCGTACCGTGGCAACCATAACGAGATTCTGGCCGAAGCGATTGGGGTAGCACCAGGGTTGGAACGCTTCACTGCGGTACCGTACGGCAAGTTACTGTCGCACGAGCCAGCCATCCAGTTTTCATTGGATGAGGATTGTCGCACGCAATGTCGTGTCAGTTTCGAGACACGCACCAGTGCTTACCAGGTGCGAAGTGGTGAGTACAGCGAAGATCAGATCAGTGTGTACCTGACCGTCCGCAGGTACGACAGTCTGGGACCCAATGAAAACTACGCGTCCGAGTTTGATCGTTTAGCAGGTCTCTGTAGCGATTTGGTTGATGAGTATCTCGTTACCAGTGTGCTTCGCCCTCTGCAAGAAGCGATCTCTTTGCGTTAGGTGGCAACACTTTAACCTCGCTGGCAACGCTTTAACCTCGCTGGCAACGCTTTAACCTCACTGGCAACACTTTAACCTCGCTGGCAACACCTCACCCTCGCTGGCAACAAATTCTTGGCCCACGAGAGGTGTCACTGAGTTTGGCTCGTGTAGGCAGCCGCTGCAGCACGCCGAATTTCCATCGTGGTTGTTTGGTTGGCGGTAGCTGCGTTTCTTGCATCATCATCCTCGATCGTGAGTCGGTGATTACCGCTTGGGAGTTCGATGATTTTGCCACCAATGGGCCCATATTCGGTATCCACGACGGTGGCTTCCCGACGCAATTTATGTCGATCGACATGGTGGCGGCGGATCCCGATTGCGGTGGTATGTTCGAAAATGATGTTCTCGAGAAGCGTGACGTCGTTGCTTCCTGTCATGGCCGTCAGGATGACACCGGCTCGGCCCTTCTTCATGGTGCACGGGGTTTGAAATACATCCAAGGCCCCCGCAGCCAACAGGCGAGAGGCACAGTCCGCCAGTTGCTCGGGGGTGGAGTCGTCGAGATTCGATTCCAAGATGACGACTCGATCTGCTTCAACCTGAGTGTGCAAGCCAGCAGTTTCTTTGTCGGTTTCACCCAAGATCACGCGAAGTACATTTGCCTGGGCCTCCAAGTCCATGCTGCCCGCACCGTAGCCAACAGCCTTCATGGTCATGGAGGGAAGCGGACCAAAGCTTGTAGCGCACGCTTTCAGGATCGCCGCCCCTGTGGGTGTGGTCAATTCAGCGCGGATATCCGAACCCACCACTGGAATGCCTTGCAGCAGTTCGGCGGTGGCTGGGGCGGGAATCGAGACCCGCCCGTGGGCAATGGTGATTTCGCCGGTGCCCGTCGGGATGGGCGATGCGCTGATGGTTTCGATTCCCAATAAGTCCATGGCCACGGCGGTTCCGACGATATCAGCGATAGAGTCGATCGCTCCTACCTCGTGAAAATGAACTTTCTCGAGTGTCGAGCCATGTACTTTTGCTTCGGCTTCTGCAACTTTTTGGAAAATCTGGTGGGCGGTCTGTTGGGCCGCCTTGGGCACCTCGGTCGCCCTGTCAATCATCTCTGTGATGTGATGCAGGTGACGATGGGCGTGCTCAGGAGGATGCTCGATATGGACCGCAATTGCTCGGAAACCACGCTTTTTTACGGTTTCTGAGCGAATGGTAAGCTCAGGGAGCCCCATCGAGCGGACGGCTGATTCGATTGCAGTCACATCCGCCCCAAGGTCCACCAAAGCACCCAGAGTCATGTCACCGCTAATTCCACTGATACAATCAAAATAGGCAATTTGCACCATTTTTTGGCTTTCTTGGTTGAGGAAATGCGTGTCGTTTGCCGTTGATGGATTTGAGCGAGACGCTATACTCCCGCTTCTAAATCTTTGCAGAAAACCAACCTATACGATACGTCCGACGAGATCGATCCGATGAAAGTTGTAAGTAGTATTGGCGCTTTGAAGTATCGCCATCCTGATTGCCAAGTTGTAAAACGACGCGGACGCATCTACGTCATTTGCAAGAGCAATCCGAAATTCAAGGTCCGTCAGGGTGGCGCCAAGGTCAAGAAGACCCGCCGCTAGACGAGAATTTTCTCTCCGTGAAAGCACGACCGGCCCCTGAGTCGGTCGTTTTTCATGCGCCCGTACCATCGCCATATGGAATCTACTGATGAAATCACGTGCCTGTTTTTTGATGGCTGCTCTCATTCTGATGGTGGGATGTGATTCCGGTGCCTCCAGTACCGGTACCTCCGCTCCAGCGGCCGCTGATCCACTGACCGCTGCCCAGGCTGATTCGGGAACAGTGGCTGATTCGGGAACAGTGGCTGATTCCGGAACACAGGCTGGTAACGATCCTGCGGCTGAATCTGGCACGGTGACGCTCGAGATTCAGCGATCTGACTCAGCCAAGACAATCGAGATTGAAGATGTGCAGACGGGGACTACCCTCGAACAGGTAATGCGTTCGGTCACGCAGATCCCCATTTCGATTCGTGGTTCAGGCGTCACAGCTTTTGTTGACGGTATCGGCGAGCAGACGTCCAGTGGAAACGAGGGATGGGTATTTCGGGTGGACGGTGTTCATGCCAACCAGGGCGTGGGCAGCACCGTCCTCACGCCGCCAACAACCATCACGTGGGTTTATGGCGATGCAGGTGATCTGATCGGTCAGTAAAGCTCGCGTCAATTGAAGGATGCCGCGAATCATGTATCTCGTTTCGCGGTTCATGCTGGACAGTTGGAAGCTGATCACGTGCTTGATCATCGCAGGATCGGTGTTTGCAGTCGTTGGCTTGTTGAAGCTCTCGTTTGATGTTTCCCCCAACGATGTATTTCTGTCAGACAATACGGCTTCACAGCAGTTGCAGCAGCTTTATCGCGATTTCGGGCATGAAGACAACGAAATAGTAATCGTGCTCGAGGGCGACTCCCTGTTCGAGCCAGATGGGTTGGAGCAACTTCGGTTGTATCGCGATCAATTGGTGGACCTGCCAAAAATTACGCGAGTTGGCAGTATCTTTGACCTGCGTGATCGCCGCACCGGACTGCTTTTGGTTCCGAGGTATCTGCATCCTGACTTCGATGTTGCGAAGCTCAAGACGCAAATCACGCAGCACCCGATCGGAAAGAATCAACTGGTCTCGCAAGATGGCAGCATGCTTGTGTTGGTCGTCCGTGTTGCCGGTCAGTCCTTGCCTCTTTCAGTTTTGTCTGCGGCGGTTGCAGATGTTCAGAAGGTAAGTCAGTCGTACGAAGCAACGACAGGCTGTAAACCGTTGCTTGCGGGCCATCTTGTGATCCGCGCCGAAACCCTCGAATCATTGCGGGTGTCGATGGTCAATGGGTCGCTGTTTGCCACGTTGGTTTCTGCTTGCGTGGCATTGATCCTGTTCCGGGGAATCTGGCCCGTTTTGATCTGTTGCGCCGCGCCCGCCTTGGGAGTGTTATGGACTTTGGGGGCAATGGGATGGGCCGGACAGCAAATTGGTGCCTTGGGCACCGTCATCCCTACGCTCGTCATGGTCATTGGTTTGAGCGATGCTGTTCATCTGTTGTTGGAAACCAGACGACAGTTGGCGGTCGGCAAGACACGTGATCAGGCCATCATGCTGATGCTGAGCAGAACGGGGCCAGCCTGCCTGTTGACTTCATTGACCACCGTGATTGGATTTGGGTCACTGTTGGCATCACAGACGCAAAGTGTGCAGCAGTTCGGGCTTTGTGCGGCGTTGGGATCATCCTTTGCCTTGTTGGCCGACTTGTTGGTCTTGCCAATCTTGATTCGGCATGTCAGTCCTCGGAAACTTGCGGGAAGAAATACCAGCCAAAATGACCTCACCAAGGATTGTGGGGAGTTACCCATCTCGGCATGGACCGGATGGATTGCATACTTCGCATTGAAGCATGCAAAAATACTTGCTGCGTTTGGCATCGCGGTCTCAATCGTTCTGATTATCCCCGCATTTCGTCAAGAGCCAGATATCATCTGGACAGAAACCCTTCCCAGGAATTCAGATGCCACGTTAGCACTGCAGCGAGCCGACGAAGTGATGGGCGGAGCGCTGCGAGCCCACATCATTGTGCAGTGGCCGGTGCAACGTCAGGTATCCGACGCTGAGACTCTCCGTGTCGCGGGGGAAGTGCATCAAGCGGTGCTGCAAACCGAGGGGATCAGTGGTCCGTTTTCGGTCTTGAATGTACTGGAAACAATACCCATCAAAAATCTTGATGCACGATACCGCCAAGCTCGTCGTCTTGCCGACGAGCAGTTGATGCGAATCGTTAATGAGCCCAAGCGTCGTTTGGTAGTGAGTGCTCAGGTCCCCAATGAGGGAGCCGCGGTTCTTGAGACACACTTGAAACCATTGGAAACGCGGCTCCTCGAAATCGAAGGACGGCATCCCGGATATACGATTCATGTGACGGGCACAGTCGTTGCCGCGGCACGGAATATGAGATCTTTCATCGGTGATCTTGGCCTGAGTTTGGCGGTTGCCAGCGTCCTTATCTTCGTTGTATTGACATTCGCTTTTCGCTCCCTGCGCCTCGGTTTGATCAGCATCGTTCCCAATGCCTTGCCGCTGTTGGTGACAGCAGCTGGGCTGGTGTTGTGGGGATATCCACTACAGATCACTTCCGCACTTACCTTTTCCCTCTGTTTGGGACTTGCCGTTGATGACACCATCCACGTGATGATGCGGTACCGACAACTGATTGCCCCAGGGAACGACCCAAAGTCAGTTTCAAGTGATCAAACTGTTCCCGGTCAGGAATCAGATGATGGATGGGCCATCCGCGAAACGATCAATCAGGTGGGGCCCGCACTCGCGATCACAACCGCAATTCTGGTAAGTGGGTTTGGCGCCATGCTGATCAGTCCCATGCCAGGAATACAAATGTTCTCACTGCTGGGCTGCATCATTTTAGTAACCGCTTTCGTTGGTGATCTGTTGATTTTGCCTGCCATCTTATTCGTGTTCGCGAGGAAGAAGTCATTTGATCGTACCAATGTTTAACTTGCGTTGTTCGACCCTGAAAGTGTGACATCGCAAGCCTTCATTATCGGTGCGGCAGTACAATGCAGCAGTACAACGAAGCAGTACAATGCAGCAGTACAACGAAGCAGTACAAATGCAGCAGCGGCTCGGGGATGTTCCAGCAACGGTATAATCACAGGGACACTCAAGGAGTGACTGGAGAATTTATCATGAAAAAATATTTGGCAATTGTAGGATTCGTCTGCGGATTTAGTCTGACGATCCTGCAGGTGAAGGCTGTCGAGCAGTTGATTGTTGACCAAGGCAAATCAAATGCTGAGATTATTCTCAGTGAATCTCCACCGCGTTCGACAAGACTTGCGGCTGCGGAATTGCAGACTTACCTTGCAAAAATCACAGGCGCAATCATTCCCATTGCAACGGTGCCTTCTGAGCACGTGTCTGTGCAGATCTACATCGGCGAAAGCAGGTTTGCTGCCCAACAGGGAATCACCGCTGATGGACTGGAATGTGGCGCCTATCGAATCGTTTCCGGTAAAAACTGGCTCGCCTTGATTGGCGACGA
>PKCN01000201.1 GCA_002862205.1 Planctomycetaceae bacterium
GTGTGACTCAGACCCAGGTTACTCAGGCACGTGTGACTCAGACACAGGTTACTCAGACACGTGTGACTCAAAAATGTGGATCAATATCAATTGATACGGATGGCTTGGATCAGGAAGGGGAGAAACAAGATTGGAAGATACATTGGAAAGTGCCGATGCGGGTAGTTCTGTGAAGCGTTTTGTGGTCCTGCAGCACGACGTGGGTTCGCAACTCGATCGGACAACAGAGGTACACTTGGATTGGATGTTTGTGACGGGTGAAACGTTGTCCACGTGGTCGACGGAGGTGATAACCAGCTTCGAAAATTCGTTCGAAAAGCCATGTTTAAAATTGGCGGAACACCGATTGATCTACCTTGATCATGAAGGTGAATTGGGTGGTGGTCGGGGTAGTGTGCGAAGAATTCTTGCTGGTGAGTACACACCAGTGGCAAGCACATCACCCGAAGTGGCTTTCAAAGCAATGCTCTGCTGGCAGATCGATTCTGGTGTTCGACACGCGGAGGTCGAAATCGGTCAAGCTTGTGCAGATAGTGGGTCGGAACGTGAGCCGTTTTTTTACTTGCGGTTTTCGTCAGGTCGATAGGTAACGAACTGATAGACCGGGCTTTGAGGTTCGTAACATTTTTTTGCTTTGTCTCCGGTATGGCCCGAGAGAATAATCGCGCCTTTGATCAATTGAATAGATTCAATGGTGACAGGGCTGTGAGCGTAACCGGGATGTTCACTGGGAATTTGGACGAGGGCGGTCGGCCCGGATTCCGAGGGATCCCAGCGGATCTTGATACCGCCTTTGGCGGCTTCGTGACTGACTCCATTCATGAACTGGCTCAGTGGAAGCGAAACGGCCCCAGCCTTCAATTTGCTGATATGGATAGCCAGCAGATTGGGTTCTTCGGTGAGCTCGACTCGCAATTGGCAGGAAACGACAGTATCGAGTCGCGAATCGGCGTAGTGAGCTGCTGCCAACAAATGCTCCGGTCGTATGCTGATTCTCGGGTCTTTGGCACCCGCAGTTTGTAGTTGCTGGAATTTCAGGGGCAGTTGTTCGATGAGCCATGCATTGATGTCATCTTCACTGAAGATAGCTTCCCAGGATCCCAATTTGGCGACATCCTGTTGCAGTTTGGCGACATTCGCTTCCAGATTCAGGCTTCCTGCTTCAGTATCCGGCGGCCTTGTCTGCGTTGCTCGCGCGTAGAATTCTGGTACTACTCTGGTTTGTCGTAGTCCCCACCAGCCGGCGATCGAGGCAAGCAACAGAATCGCCAGTACAGTGATTCCAATTCGCTTGATCCATCGGCCCATGGCAGGTTCCAAATTTGGCGGCAGGTTTTCAGAAACGTAAAGGTCGGGGGATCCAGTCACGGATGCGTTCAGCGATACCCGGTGCTTCGTCTTTTTTTTCTACTTCTGCATCTGTTATTTTTTTTGTCTCAGTTACCTGCAGAGGTGCAAGCTTCAGTAAGTGTTGGGCCCATCCATTTTTCAACAAACGACCAGCTGGCGCGAGGTTACTTTTTTGCAAACCCTGCACGGCTAAAAATGCTTCGCTTTGCAGCTCATCTCTTTCTCCGACAGTGGGAAACTGGTCATGCAGCCTGATGTCATCGATCCAGATCCGACCACTTGAAAGACTGTCAATGGTGAGCCGCAGGGATTGCATGTTTGCTGCATCAACATTGATGGCTTCCAGCCGTACTTCCCGGCTTCCCCACTGCCCATTTCGGGGGACATCAAATTCATTGGAATAGCGAACAGGTTTTCCATTTTCGGTTGCTTCAAGTGATACTCTCATCCGGTGTGTACCGACATTTTCGCCAGTTTCAGCTCGACAGGCCAGCGAGACAGCGAGGCGTCCTGATTCGGGTGGAGTGATGGTTTCGCTGACCAGCCATGTTCGTGCGGTTGTGTTGGATTCCGTGGTGAGCAGAATCGAGTGTTTGCCTTCTAGTGGCTGCGTGTCATCGACACGGACACATCCTGCAGGATGTTGCGCATGCAACCAACCTACCAGTCCCAAGCCACCCGCATTTTCGAATCCACCGTTGTTCAGGGCGTCGTAAGATTCAAAATCGAACAGAATGCCGATACGTTGAGCCACTAACGTGACTTTTTGCTTGATTTCAGCCAAGGCAACGGTTCCCCCACTGAGTCGGGTTTTACACGACAGGATTTCCACATCGGCCACTGGTTGGCTGGATCGAAGCAGAATCAATCTTCCTTCTGAAACTTGAACTCTTGTCGTGGTTGGACTCAACTGTTCGATTCGGATTTCGTTCGGATTTTCACCAATCGCTTTCCAGTCGACAGGCTGACTGGTTTCGATCTCAAGGTCATTTGCCCATGGCGTCAGGCAGAGACAGGCAAGGTGCAGGAATCCATCACTCTGGATACTTTTAACGCACACTTCATTTTGTGCCCTGCTTTGTACTTTCACCGTTCGCAGGCCTGTTCGAGGCAGCGTCTGAAACGTTTGCAGTAGTGTGTTGAGTTGTGGACGCAACACGCGACCATTCATGGGTAGATTGATCACAATGCTGGCAGGATCACGCCGCTCAATCAGGTGGCATGTGTCCTCAAGAATCAGATCCCCGGTTTGAACGAGTGATGTGCCGGAGATTTGCAGTTTTGTGTTGAAGAAAATGGTTGCAGCTGATTCATTCTGATTGGACTGCAACGGAACTCGCAGGGCCTGACGTATCAACAGGGGGGAATCGGCATAACCGTAGGAGCGTCCAAGGCCGATGAGCGAGTTCAGCTCCGGCTTGAAAACTTGTCTATCAGTGTCGAGCGAACTCGACTTGGCTGATTGCTTGTCAGACGATTCCAATTTCAGATGGAGCGCAATCTGTGGCTCAACACTTTGCAGTTCACGGTAATAACGATTGGTAGCTTTCAGTACCCAGTCTTCATAAGTTGGCCTGCCTTCGCCTTGCGACCAGGATCGTAATTGTCTGTTATCCACAGTCACATTGAGTGATTGGGCAAATGCCGCCAAGGTGGCCTTATCATCAAAGATTTGACGAAGGGGCTGCAGGTGGCTTTTTGAACCGCAGTTGAGCGTGATTCCAGCAAAATGCTCTGACTGTCTGCATTGAAATATCAGTTCCGCAAGCAGTTCCTGCAGGCTGTCCTGCACAAGTGGGTGTAGCAGGTTGTACTGGAGCGGGTTGCTCTGCTGAATTCTTGTCAATTGCGGAATCAGAGCTGGTCTCTGACGAATGGCTTGCTCCACCGGCAAAAGCAGGAAATCAGGATCAAGATACACATGAGCCTTGAGACCCTGGCCTGCCATCAGGGTCATGGTTGTGGCTAAACGGTTGACTTCGGAATTCTGCGAATCTGTTCTGGGCAGCAGGCTTCGTGTCTGGAACAGCGTTCTTCCACCCGCGTTGGCTGGCATCATGATCCCGTTCATCCCACTGGCTCGGGCAAGATCGCAGACCCGGTTCAAAGCGATCCACAGTTTGAACGCCTTGATGCTCTCGATGTCAAAATCCTGCAGTCCATACCTTGATGACACATCTTTCGAGAGGGACTCGATCCAATCGATATCATCAAGTTGCAGGACGGTATTTCGATGTTGAGTTGATGCTGTCGGGTCATTCTCATTCGCAGTGGGAGGAGTGAGAAATTGTGGCCCGGCTTGAACCTCGATGGATTCGAGTTGTAAGACGTCTTCGCACAGGTTGGTCAGCCAGATCTGGTCGTCATTGGCCGGATAGTGCACGAACGTGTAGGTTCGCCACTGTTCCTTCAAATCAATGGTTTTTGTGTCGGACAGAATGAACTTGGTACTGGGAGCATCGCGATCATAAAGTCCGCTCACTTCGATCTGGAGTCGGACGTTCTGAGTGGCCGGTAAACGCAGTTTGATTTTATGTGGGGTTCCGGGACTCAGTACCGGCAGGCTGGCCTGAAATGGAGTTTCCATTGGCAGCAGTGACACAGTTTCATTGGCATGTTGAGTCTGTTCTAGCTTGATCTCGGGATCAGGCGAATTGACACCCGGTATGAAGCGAGTGGTTGTCTTGGGTAACCATTGACCTACAGACCAATTGGATTCCGATGGCTTGAGGGTTCCTGCTGTCTTCCAAGTGTCCGCTGGTGATGGGAGCTTGGCTCCTGATTTGGGCATCACAAAGAATGGCCGACCAGTCTTCAGCAGCGGTAATTCACGTCGTCGCAATCGGTCCCAAATACGATCATCGTCCTCAGCCAGATGACAGCGTATCTCGTAGACACCTGGAGTTTCAGGGACTGCTGCAGAAATTGGAATCACATCGCTATTGCCCTCGGCATTGATGCTTATTGATTCCCGATGTCGTGTAATTGTCTTCTGATTTGAAATCTGAATGATCGCATAGTGAAAAGTCATTACCGAGGAGGCTTGACTTTGCATCGCATTGACAGCGGCAGCTAGTTCCAGCGTGGCGCCCGGTTCATACACCGGAACGGTTGGCAGGCCTGTCAGCCGTAATTCATCAGTTTTAGCACGTCCTAGTGACCAGTTCGGTTGTTGCCGGGCGGTGTCTGACGTGGTGACTGGCGTCTCGGATTTGAGCGTCTTTTTCTCGAGCAGTTCCGCCAGGCTCATTTCACGCACTGGTTGCCCACTTCGGACACTCGCTGGGTTGCGAGGGTCATCCAGGGCTTCAAAGACAATTCGGGTTTTCGGTGTGCCCAGAACACGCAGGCGAATACGAACAGAATCAACCTGGGAACGAGGTTGAAAAGTAAGTTGAGTTGCATCTTGACTCAGTGTGAATGCTGCAACGGTCGCGTTTGATTCAGACAGATTTTCCAATTCTAGAATCATGCACTGACGGTTGATCGACTCATCAAGCAACCGCAGACGCAAGTGGCAGTATTGCGATTGCGGAACGGTCCATTCAAAATCCAGAGCAAGATCGAGAGTCTGGTTCTGCGACGTTTGCAAGTTGGTCGCGGGATCACCTGAAACGATTTGACTTCCCGCCAGCATCAAAATAAGCCAGGGCAGGACAACGAATCGCAAACATGGGGTGGCGCATTTCCACCGCATCACCATGGCAGGTGATTTTGTGAGTAGATCTCGGGGGCAAAGACGTTCGTGTCCAGCCATCAATGAAATTCGAATCAGTAAAAGTTGGCGCAGGCGAAAAGGAAGAGTGTCCCGTCATGACACCCGGTTGCATCCCGCACAGTAGCCAGACGGGCTTGATCAGGTAAAGACGGATTTACCTTTCTGAGATTCGGTTTCACATCACGTTTCACGTGGTTTGGTCATCGGCTTCATGTTCAGCGGTTTGCCAAGGATTTTTCCAACTGCTCCAACTCGCCAGATAAGCTACATAAGCCTCGCAGGTCCCAGCTCTTTCTTCGATCCACTGTTTTGCTGCCTGGACAAGTTCGATCTCGTCTTGCAGGGTGATTTTCCCTGTCAGAACCTGCGTTCGAAGGAAGACAAAATAGGTGTCCAGCACATCACAGCGGCAGTAGTCACTGATCGCCATTTTGTGCCCCGCATCCCACTGTTCCTGGACTTTGTCTCCAGTGAGCCCCATCTTGCCTGGTTTTCCGAGTAATTGGGCGACGAGATTCAGTCCGCCATTGCACCGGGCGGCCCCATGATTGGTGAGCACGTCCTGCAGGTCGAGGTGGGCAGTGGAGTTGAACCGGTTCCGGGGTGATTTGTAGCCATCAGATTTAAACCATGCTGGTAACGAGATTCCAAATCGGAAAGCCGCCAGTTCCATCAGCGGGATATCAAAAGACCGTCCATTGAATGTGACCCACTGCGGGTTTTTATACGCTTCCCACCCTCTCCAGAAATTTTCAGTGATGACGTGCGGTCGAAATTCGGGTTCGTCAATGGAAACAATGTCCAACAACTGCAGGTTTGTTCCCACCTTTGCGATCACGACTGCAATCGGTATTTGAAAGGTGTGGGGTATGAAGGTCGTCCCACGCTGCTCCATCAATTCGTCCTGATACGTCGCGATTGCTTCGCGATCTGTCAGATTTTGGTCGGGATACCGGACCTTGGAAATCAGATCTCCATCAGCAATGCTCTCGACGTCAAATACGAGGTGTGCGACTTTCTCGCTCATCTTCTGCTTGCCCGTTGATGTGTTAAAAACAGTTTCTGACCCAGCGACACAATGTACAACGTATCGGGTCTGTGTTCTAACGGAGCCGATCCAACCGTCCTCTTTTCCCGTTTTCTGCATATCATCATGACAGCCACCAGTTCAGATCGCGTACAGATCAACCGAGAAAGACTTCTTCAACGATTTTTGTCCTATGTCCAAGTGGGAACCGCTGCCGATCCGGGCAGTGATGGTTATCCAAGTTCATCCGGCCAATGGGATTTAGGCAAGTTGTTGCAGAAAGAATTGCGGGAACTGACCATTGAAGACGCCCATCAAGATGAGCATGCTTTGGTCTTGGGAACTGTGCCGGCTAGCAATGGAGAGCAGGGACCTACCGTTGCGTTGGTTGCCCATCTCGATACGTCTCCCGAGGCACCGGGTGATCACGTCAAGCCACAAGTGATCCGGTCTTATGCTGGCGGTGATATTGAATTGACTTCCGGTAACGTGATCGATGTAGCATCCTGCCCTGCCCTTGAGTGCATGGTTGGCATGACGTTGGTCACCACTGATGGGACGACTTTATTGGGTGGTGATGATAAGGCTGGTGTTGCCATCATCATGGAGTTGGTAGCGACCTTGATCGAGAACCCCCATCTGGTGCATGGGCCGGTCAAAGTTCTATTCACGTGTGATGAAGAGATCGGACGGGGTACCGACAAAATCGATTTGGAAAGACTCAATGCGACGGTTGCCTATACACTCGACGGTGGTGGGGCAGCGGTCATTGATGAGGAAACCTTTTCAGCAGATGCCGCAATTGTGCGCTTTGAAGGACATAATATTCACCCTTCGATTGCCAAGGACCGGATGGTGAATGCTGTCAGAGGGGCTGCCGATTTTGTGGCCAAACTGC
This sequence comes from Planctomycetaceae bacterium, assembly GCA_002862205.1. Classification (GTDB taxonomy): domain Bacteria; phylum Planctomycetota; class Planctomycetia; order Pirellulales; family Pirellulaceae; genus Rubripirellula. The sequence goes on from PKCN01000201.1 coordinate 6,994, forward strand.
CTCGAGATAACTGTTCGCCTGAGACCACCGATCAACGCGAGGGCTTCATTCACCCGTACACGATTGAAGGTGGTGTTGGAGAAGCGACTGTTGAGCTGATTTTGCGTTCTTTTGAAACAGAGGATTTAAAAACTTATGCCGATCAACTGCAGGCCACCGCAGATGTTATCGTGCAGGCGATGCCGGGTTTGAAAGCGAACGTGGAAATCGTGCGGCAATATCGGAATCTGCGAGATGGTTTGAACGACCTTCCCGAAGCAGTGACACTCGCCCAGCAGGCATTTGAAAATCTTGGTATTGAATACCGCAGCGAAAGCATTCGTGGTGGGACCGATGGCAGTCAATTGACTGAGAAGGGACTACCGACGCCCAATCTTTCCAGTGGCCAACACAACATCCACGCTGTAACCGAGTTTGCCTGTTTGGATGAAATGACAGCAGCAGTGGAGCATCTGGTCGAGTTGATGTCGCTGTGGAGCCAATACAGAAGTTGAGTTGGATGCTCACGCTGGTTGCGATTAGCGTGCTGGTCATGGGGTCTGTGGAGAAGCGAGTCACGTTTGTGATGCTTCAATCCGAGTGCCTCAGTCGGGTGATGTCGAGTGTTTCAGAAGCCACTGAAATGGTTGCCTCGATATCGGGTTGTCCATAGATGGCCGCTCCCGTGTGCACTCGCAGGTTGGCTGCCATTCGAGCGACTCCAGCGTGGTGGGTGTGGCCGCATAGTACAGTCACCTGGCATCCGGGTCTCTGTTGACTGAATTCCATGAGTGCATTGCCAACTTGTCCTGCCACGAAAAATGGTGCCCAATTGTCGTCTGTCGTTTTGCCCTCGTACCAGCAGGCCTCCCGAAATGGAGGTGCGTGGGTCAACACGAGTGCCTGCTGGGCATCAGAAGGCAGTTGTTCCAATTTGGCTTGCAAGCGTTCTGCGGCTGCACTGCCGATTCTTTGAAGCTGGTGTTTGCGGTTGGCTTTGCCGGCTACTTTGAAATCGCCGATGCGTTCAAAGTCATTCAGTTGAATGGTTGATGTTTCGTAGTTGCCGACTGTCCCATCGGCCCAACCGTCTTCGCCCAAAAGATAGGTTCCTGTTGACACCTGAAGTGGCGAAAGATTTGTCAGATAATGCAGTTGGGGAGAGTCACGACATGCATGAATTACAGTCTGCCGCGTTGTCTGGAAGGTGCTTTCGTAGAAGTCATGATTGCCCAATACAAAGTAAAGGGGCAACCCGCAGCTGCTGACAATACGTCGTAGCTGTCGAACAACATCGTCACCTTCAGAAATATCGCCAGTGATCACCAAGCCATCAGCGTGCAGCAAGGTGATCTTCTGAATCCACTGTTCCCACGCTGGTGTGGGAACAGAATTCAGATGCAGGTCGGTTGTCCAAACCAGACGCACAACCTAGGCCGTTGCTGACAGTCCGGCTGCCGCTGCCAATGCTTCGGCCTTGTCAGTCTGTTCCCAAGTGAAACCATCACCTTCGCGACCGAAGTGACCGCCAGCAGTTGTTTGGCGGAATACGGGGCGTCGCAGTTCGAGGTGCTCGATGATTCCTCTGGGTGTCAGCGGGAAGTGTTCGCGAACCAATTCGCACAAGCGGACATCATCAATCTTGCCCGTTCCTTCAGAATCGACATGGACACTGACTGGCTCACTGACACCAATCGCATAGGCGAGTTGTACTTCGCACCGTTCGGCCAAGCCAGCTGCCACGATGTTCTTGGCAACGTAGCGAGCCATGTAAGCCGCGGAGCGATCAACTTTGGTCGAATCCTTGCCGCTGAATGCACCACCACCATGACGGCCCCACCCGCCATAGGTGTCGACAATGATTTTTCGACCTGTCAAGCCACAGTCACCATGGGGGCCACCGACGACAAACTTGCCAGTCGGATTGATATGATAATTGATATCACCTTTGTCCAGTTCGGCAGGTAGGGAAGGTTTGATTACCTGCTCGGTGATGAACGTCTTGATCTCGTCGTTGGACACATCAGGGCTGTGCTGTGCGCTGACAACCACTGTGTCGATGCGAACAGGAGTATTGCCTTCGTACTCGACTGTGACTTGACTTTTGTTGTCAGGACGCAGCCAATCCACTTCCTTGTTGAACCGTGCCTCAGTGATTCGATTGATGATTCGATGGGAAAGAGCAATCGGTAGTGGCATCAATTCCGGAGTATCTTTGCACGCATAGCCGAACATCAGTCCTTGATCACCAGCACCAATTTCTTTTCCCGCCGCATCGTCAGAATCAACACCTTGAGCAATGTCAGGGCTTTGTGTGTCGAGCGAAACCATCACGGCACAGGTGTCACCGCAGATTCCCATTTGATCGTCGGTGTATCCGACTTCGTTGATGACTTCACGCACGACATCGGAGTAGCTGACTCGGGCGTTGGTCGAGATTTCACCAGCGATGACTGCCATGCCAGTGGTTACCATCGTTTCGCATGCCACGCGACTGTTGGGATCCTGTTCCAGCAGTGCGTCAAGAATTCCATCGGAAATGCGATCCGCCAATTTGTCAGGATGGCCCATGCTGACGGATTCACTAGTAAACAGATATCGAGCGTTGCTCACGACGGGATTCTCCAAGCTCTGCCACCACGGGGGTGGAATTGGTTTCTGAAATTTGTACGGTCATAAATTAGTTGGCAAATGGCCTCCTGAGAAGCGTCCTCATTGAATTGTTTACTGACAACAGCGCACTTTTCGAGGAAATGGGGTAGAACAAAGGGTGCCATGGAACCGCTTGAAACCTCACCGACACCCACCATGAACGCTGAATTAGCGGAAATGGTCCCTCCTGAACGGACAGGATCTGCCTTGCTGATGTCGGTCATCCTGCATGTCATCCTCTTCACCGCTTTGGGCCTGGTTTGGTCGCAAACGCCTCGAGGGACGGACGCCATGAAAGATCGACCCGTGGGTATCGCGTTGGTCCACCGTCTGCCAGACCGCGATCGGTATCAGGAAATCAAGGAGGTTGTTGAACCACAAAAGGATGTCACCAACGAGATGGCAACAAGCTCAGCGGCCTCTTCGGCAGCGCCACCTGCTGAACTGTCCCTGCCTCTGGATTTGCCCGGCGTACTCGAATCGATGCAGTCGACTCCCAAGCCAGTTTCCGGCGATGGTTTGGCTGGGCAGACTGACTTGTCGGGAGACGCATTTTCGACGGGGACAGGGGTTCAGAGTGCGAAAGACTCGGCCGAGGCCACCACCATGGTGTTTGGAGTATCCGGCAGTGGTTCACGGTTTGTCTATGTGTTTGATCGCTCGGATAGCATGAATGGTTTTGGGGGCAAGCCGTTAAGGGCTGCCAAGTCTGAATTGATCCGCAGCCTCAGAACACTCACGGATCGACAAAGTTTCCAGTTGATTTTCTACAACGAGAAACCCAAGGCCTTTCGACTCAGTGGGGTGCCTGATCAATTGTTTTCCGGCGAGAAATCCTATGTCGCTCTTGCAGAGAATTACATTCGCTCGATTTCCGCATTTGGTGGCACCGAGCATGAGTCCGCTTTGAAGATGGCCTTACGGATGTCACCCGATGTCGTGTTTTTTTTGACGGATGCCCGAATACCCCGCTTGTCGGGCAGTGAACTGCGAGAGATCAAAAATCTCGCAGATGCTAGTGGAGCAACCATTCACACCATCGAGTTTGGTGCAGAAGCAGCGGCGCCGGTTGATACGTTTCTGCGAGATCTAGCCATGCAGAATCGAGGGCAGTATCAATATGTGGATATTCGCAGGTTAGGCACCGTTGCTCCCAATTCTGAAACTGAACCGGTTCCGGATGCGCCATGATTTCAATCAAGAAGAATGTGAAGTTTAGGCAAGAGTTTTCGGGCGTGTTTTTGTTTGTGATACCACAACATTTGTGTTGCAGGTCTCAGGCAATTTTTTTGCTTTGCGTGGCTTTCCTGTTGATTACTTTTGATGAGTTGGGGGCCGCCGATCGCATTTGGTTGGAACCGGCACCACGCACGGTAGCGGAGGGAGATTGGTTTCCGCGCAACATCGAGGTTTTGTCTGGACGTGTTGTCGCTTTGGATGCGGAACAGTTTCGCGTGGTACGTGACGGGCAGGTTGCGGAAACCGTGACTTCGGCAGCACGCGTGCTATGGATAGAACCAGATCAGGTTTCTGATCTCGAAAGAGAGATGATCAATCGCTTCAAACAGGGAGACTACGCGGAGTCTCTCTCCGGCTTGCCGGATGCACTAAAAAATCGTCCGCCGGTCTGGCGCCAACAATGGCTTACGATGCTGTCAGCAAACAGCGCCTGGAAGGTTGGCAGACCCACGATCGCTCTGGAACTGGTAGGGCAATTGGATCGTCGACCGCTGCCAGCGATGGTACTCGCCTGGCTTCCCATTGCATGGGAAAATCGTGCCCAACCTGCGGCGGTGGTGCAGTCCGCGAAACAAAGGGTACAGGATTCGTCTGCCGCGGTACGGTTGGTGGCAGCAAGTTGGTTGCTGTCGTCAGCAGATCGTAATCAGGGCCTGCAAATCATCAATGAGTTGGTAGAAGATCCCGGCACATCCAAAGCGATTTCCCAGCTCGCCAAAATATTGTCATGGCGAGTGATTCCTCCACCTCAGGTTGGGTCGTTACGCACTACTTGGGAGAAGCAAATTGATGCTTTACCGCTGGCGGTTCAGACAGGACCAACCCGTTTGCTGATGGATAAATTGCGAGCCTCGGGGCGGGCAGAGGAAGCCAAACGCTTGCAGTTGTCATTGGAATTGACCCCGGTTTATGGACTCAAACAGGTGGTTCCTGTGCGGGCCAATCAGTGAAGGATGCCGACGTGATGTGCTGCCCAAACCGACTCATGGGTGGCGTGCCGCACGTGACTGGTTTCGTGACCAGGCATGTTCTTTGCGACCTGACGCGTTCTGTTTGGCACCATCAGATGCTCGATCGCGTGAGCCCGATGGTCGGTCCGTGAGCTGCACGGATCTTCGGGGTCGTGTTTGCGATTTTGTGTCGCGGGCGTGTCAGTTGTACAACGAGGGTCGACCCACCGGAGTGGTTGGCCGAGGCGCTTCCCAGACGCGAAATTCGGCCCAGACGGGAAGGTGATCCGAAACCTGCAAAGCCTGATCACGGTTGAGCCCCAGATTGCGTTCCAAGTCATAGACTCCCCATCGACCGGTGTATTCCTGAGTCGCCTGCTCCTCAAACAGGATGTTGTCATAAGCTTTATTTTTCCGCGTGTTGGTCGTTACACCGGTGACTGTCCAACGCATGCCCGGGATCTTTCCAAGTCTCCCCAACTGCTTTTCACTTGCATTCAGATCACCCAGCAGAATGACATCATCTTCGTCAGCCCGGGCTTGTTGCATGACCCGGAAAACATCGGCTAGAGCATCTACCTCTTCCGGGACTTCATCCGGATCGGTGTGGATATTGACCATCCAAAACGTAAATGCCTGACTTGGGGATTGAGTTCTTGCCCGGAATCGGGTGACGAACGGTTCCCGATGCAATAGGTCATTGGGATCATTGACGGTGCCTACTGATGATGGATCATGTTCCACAGTGTTGGTGTTGAAGACATAAGTGTATTGTTCCTTACTGTTGCTTCGACCCAATCTGGGACCAATCACGAAATTGTATCGACTGCCATTGGCATTGACGGTGGCCACCAGATCAGGAATCACATTGTCCGCCTTGGCACGAACCTCCTGTATCGCTACGAGATCGAATTGCCGAATGACATGTGCCAACTTTTCTTTCATGCCGGGCTTCGAGATTTTTGATTGCCCAAGCACCTGAATATTGAAGCTTGCGATCAATAGATTCCCGTTGCTCTGTCTGCCCGCAGCAACATTTGCACTGACCGTACCTTGTTGTTGGCCGTTCGCGGGTTGTCGCGCCGAAGCGAGTTGGCCGCTCACCGTCGATGCCCCATAGCTGCCAGGTGGTTGGGTGCTCAGCAGGCTGTTGGCCGAATTGTTTAGAAGTGTACCGCTGTCGGCCGCAACGCTTTCGCCCTTGGCGGTCAGCTTGGCGATCATGGGGCCAACAATTGGGATGTTGGGTTTCAGATAGCCAGTGATTCCACCACCCGAAATGCCGCTGAAGACCAGCCACATGAGCAACGAAAATTTGGATTTCCTGCGAGCCATGCCAGGCCTCCATGCCCGTGATAGCGTTCTGCAATTTGACTTTTTTTACGCTTCTATCTGCTGCAATGCTTTCGTCGCTAAACGCGACAGTCTTGCCGCTTGTGAGGTCGCAGCGTTCTGCAATGCCAGCCTCGCTTGGGAGCAATCAGCGTGCATGCGACCAAGGCTCCATGCTGCTTTTTCCCGCAATGCCAAATCAGGGGATTGCTCCAACAGATCTGCAATGACAACCTGATGCTCAGCGGCATCCTCGCCTGCGCGACCTAATAAAGTGACTGCCCAATAGGCCGTCAGTGGTGCTTCGGATTGTGCCAGACTGGCGAGTGCGTCGATTGCCGAAGCAGGAGGTGGGCCCAGTTCTTCGAGTGCTGCTACCGCCCAGTGACTGATCTCTGCAGTATCACCACAGGCTGCAGTATCACCACAGGCTGCCGTGAGTTCACTCGCTGCGTAAGCAGCATCAGTTCCCTGTTGTGCAAGATATTCGGCGGCTTGGGCACGTTCACGTGGAGTTCCGCGCCTCAGTTGGTGAAGCGTTGAAGCGGCATTCATCAGCGGGGGCTCATTCAACATTTTGCTGTCATTGGGCGTTTTGCTCTCATTGAGCTCGGAAGCACTGAAATTTTGGCCAGATCGAGAGACATTGGATTGGTAAATAGTGGAATCTGGGATTTGCAACAAGATCCACCCACGGCAAATCCATCATTCGGACTGACTTTGATGAGTCCCTCACTGGGGATCTTTTGAGATTCAAGCAGGCCGGGAGCCAACTCATTGATTGCGTCAGCCTGCAGGGGGGGGCAAGGCCGCCAGAGGAGCCTTCTTCGATATTCGCGGCCGTTAATGCCTGTGGAATCTCCGCTTTGGCAATGACCGGTGTCGTGATTTCCACTGTCATGGTTGGAATCACGTCTGGACTGATTTGGCCCCAACGTCTGATCTGCTAATCTGACTCGCTTTCGGTCAAAGTCTTTCATCGTGTCGTTACGAGATGTCACCTTGAGGGCGATGAACTGGCATGGCGCAATCGTTTTCTGTTGGATCGTGTTCGTCGTGCTGATGGGGCGGTGTGGCTTCAGGGGTTTTGCTGCCAGCCTTGGATGGTTGCCAAAACCTGTACCGTATTCTTTTCAGGATTTTTCGATGACGACGATCTTTTCAAAAATCATTGCAGGTGAGATTCCTGCTGATGTTTTGTACGAGGATGACTTGTGCCTTGCATTTCGTGATATCAATCCGAGGGCACCTATCCACTTTCTTGTGATCCCCAAAAAAGAAATCGTTTCACTGGCTGATCTGTCAGATGAAGATGAAGCGATTGTGGGACGCTGTGTGCTGGTTGCATCCAAGGTTGCGGAGGCTGAGGGTTTGAGTGGAGGTTATCGTCTCGTAGCGAATACACGCGAGGATGGTGGTCAGGAAGTGATGCATTTACATTTTCATATTCTGGGTGGTCGTAAACTCGACTGGCCACCGGGTTGAGTGACCTTGCAGTTCCTTTCATCCACTTCGTGTTATGTCCCGGTGTTTGATGACCAACTTTGATTATTTAACGCAACGCCAACAAAGCCTGCAAGAACATCAGCGTTTCCGAACGTTGATTCCGCGCGAGCTTGACGGGGTCCATCTGATTGAACCTGATGGACGGCGCTTACTGAATTTTGGGTCAAATGATTATCTCGGTTTAGCCATGCAGATGCGTGGTCATGACGGGAATCATGATGAGCAACCGTTGGTTGATGGTGATCTGGATTTACGGACAACCGGCGGTAGTGCTGCCAGTGCATTATTGTCGGGTTGGACGAACCAACACCAGTGTTTGAGCGAGCAGATTGCTGAACTTGAGGAGACGGAAGCTGCTGTACTGTTTCCCTCTGGCTTTGCTGCGTGCAGTGGCGCAATCAGTGCATTAGCTGAGGCTGGAGATTTGATTTTGAGTGACGAGCTGAATCATGCATCGTTAATCGATGGATGCCGACTGTCACGCGCGGATTGTGTGGTTTATCCGCATGGAGATTGGCGAAAGGTTGATCTTATCCTGCAGCAAAGACGCCAGCAGTATGATCGTGTTTGGATTGTGACAAATACTGTATTTGGGATGGACGGCCGCATCGCCCCTGTTGATCGTTTGCAGGTGATTGCTCAAAGGCATGATGCCAGTGTGATTGCGGATGAAGCGCACGGTACAGGCGTGTTTGGAAACGACGGATCCGGTGTTTGCGATACATTCGGCGTGAAGGATCAGATAGCAATCCGGATTGGCACATTGAGCAAGGCAATTGGCAGTCAGGGGGGGTTTGTGGCGGCGCCCCGCGTCGTCGTGGATCATTTGATTAATCATTGTCGACCTCTGATTTACAGCACCTCACTGACGCCAGCGGCAGTCACTGCGGCAGCGGCTGGAATCCGTGATATCCTTAGTCGACCTGGACGCCGAGAAAGAGTCCAGAAGCTGGCTCGCTATGTGCGGTCGGAACTTTCGATCGAGGCAGCGAGCGATTTGGAAGCGTCGGTACCAATCATTCCGGTGGTCATGGGCACGGACTCACGGGTGATCGAAGTTTCATCGCAGTTGGCAAAAAGCGGTTTTTACGTGCCAGCGATTCGGCCGCCGACCGTACCTGAGGGAACGGCCAGGTTGAGGATTTCGCTTTCGGCTGCTCATCGAAGTGAGATGATTGACGAGTTACTGACGGCGATTCGGGGACTCATGTAATCCGTACCGCACTTGTCGTAATACTTCGCATGTTGTGGTTTTTGCTTCGCAATGACGTATTTTCCGCGGATAATGGTGCTCAAATCAATTTCTCAATGATGCACAATTTCCACTAATAAGTGGTGCATTATTTCGTCGGCGGGCTGACGATTTTGTGACAGGTTTCCGTGGAGATGGACCTATCATCTGTTCGCGGAGCATCGCTGCATCTTGCGTGCATCGCTGCATATCACGTGTTCTTTCGTTCAATTTCCTGATTGCTCTTAGCGGAAATCATCGACATGTTCCAGTTTCCCCACGCCTCTTTTCGGTCCTCATTCATTCCGCTGCTGGTGTTTTTGCTGATTGGAGTGCAAACGGCCAATGCCGAACCGGTGAGCTGGATGGAGCGTTACGCTCTTTCTCAGGATCGTGAAGCGATGCTGGCAGAATTGATTCCAGGCAGCGAGGACTATTACTTTTATCACTGTCTGTTCTATCAGACGACGGGCAAGTTGGAACGCAGTGAGGCTATGCTCGCAGAATGGCTGGCATCGAATAACGGCAAAGAATCATCGGCCATCATCGCGATGACCGATCGTCAACGTCTGTTGACTTACGAGGCCTCGCCAAAACGGTCCGTTGACTATCTTGTCCGACGTCTCGGCATTCAACTCAACCATGCTCCTCCTGCGACCCGCACTGACCGCCGTTTTCCGAGTGAATTGGATAAGGCCACTTTGTCGGTGGATCGATTACTCAAAGAGGCTTTGCAGAGGCGGGATGTGATCAAGGTGACTGGATTACGTTCTCTTGGAGATCGTTTTCTTCAAAACAGGACTGCTGGTTTGAGTCTCACTTTGCGTGAGTTTCTGGGACGCGTGAATGGAGCTTACATCAATAGTCTCGGTGAACTGGTGGTCATGGAAATCAAGAGCCACCCGGCCAACAAGCAGGTTTTCGGCGATCTCAAGGCACACCAATACCTGACTCTGAAAGAGTTGGAGAAACTTGCCAGAGAAGTCCCCAAGGTAGCAACGGACGAAAAATTTGTTTCAGCCATGTTGCGACGCTTGCGTCCGACAGGTGACCAGGATGCGGTTCAGCAATTGAACGTAAAGACTGATTATCTGGTGCGAGTCGAGTCTTATGTCCGGCGATTGCCAAAAAGTTATGCTGGGATGCAGGCTTCAGCAATGTACCGATTGCTTCAAGTGAATTTGCAGAATGGTGTGCACGATCGGGATTTGTTTGAACGGTACTTGAAACTGCCGCGCCTCAGCCCCTTGGTGCATGACGATCTTGTTCGAAATGCCGGTCCCAAGGCGCGTTTGTCGGATGATTTTACTGATCGAGCTCTCTTGCCACCTGTTGGTAATGAAGAGCCATTGGTGCGGATCTATCTGCAGCATTTTCTGAAAAACGCGGCTGATACCGATGCATTCAAAAAATATCTCAAGCCCGATTATCTACGCCGAGTATTTGCAGAAACCAAGTTGTTGGGTGGAATCGGTGCCGAAGAGCAGTGGTACAAGATGCTCGATGCAACGCAACGAAAAGAGGTACGTGATCGCGTCGAGTTGCGGCTGTCTGCGGAAAATCCAGCGCACTTTGGAGATGCCGACAAGACGCAGTTGAAGGTGGACATCAAAAATGTCCCGGAACTCGTGGTCCGCATGTATCAAATCAACACGCCTGCGTATTATCGTCATCATTCAAAATTGGTGAACACTGACATTGATTTGGATGGTTTGATTGCGACCCACGAACAGAAAATCAAGTTCAATCAACCTGCAGTGATTCGACATAGGGAAAACATCGATCTGCCGGAAATCACTGGTCGAGGGGTATGGGTTGTTGATCTGGTTGGCAAAGGTCTGCGTGCACGGGCATTGATCAGGCGTGGCAGAATTGGGCACGTGCAATCATCTGATGCTAACGGGATGGTCTTTACGATCATTGATGAGAAAAGAAATCCCATTCCAACGGCATCCATGTGGGTCGGTTCACAGGAATTCATGGCAGATGAAAAGGGTCGCATTACGCTGCCACCCGTGCTTGATCAGGGGGCCAAAACAGCCGTCATTAGCGATGGATTCATTGCCGCACCCGTGCAGTTTTCGCATCTGCAGGAACAGTACCAATTGAACGCGGGTTTTCATCTGGATCGTTCATTGCTGCAGAGCGGTGGTGAAACCGAGTTGGTCATTCGTCCACGGTTGATGTTGGGGAATGGTCCAATCGCGCCCGAGACTTTGAAGGATGTCGTCGTGCAGATTGCCGCACGAGATCTTGATGGTATTGTCATCAATCATGAAGTTGCCGATCTTGAGCTCACGCAGAATCGGGATCTTGTCGTTCCCCTTCGTGTACCGCTACGGTTGTCAAATCTTGAGGTCACGTTGCGAGGCTCAATCCAGAAAATTGCGGATGGGCAACAACAGGCATTGAGTGTATCGCGTAGCTGGGATGTCTCCGGCATACGACAAACCCGTCTTACCTACGACTCATTTCTCACGCGTGATGGTGATGACTATGTGATTGAAGTACGTGGGCTTAACGGTGAGGCGGTCTCAGGCGCGAGTATCACCGCTGAGTTGACGACCAATATTCGTAACAGCACCGTTAAACAGACATTTCAAACAGATGATCAGGGACATGTCGGTCTGGGAACTCTCAAGGGTGTTGATTCGATTAGCTATTCGGTGTCGGGGGGACTGACACATCAACGGGATTTGAATCGGAATGGTGTAAATTGGGCAGATGAGATCCACACAACCGTGGATCACGAAATCGTCCTTGCTTTACCTGAATCGTTAAAAGATGCAGCTGATCGGTATCGATTGATTGAAGTGCTCGGTGGTGCCTATGGTGCTGATCGCACCGGTCGGCTGGTGGCGAAGAATGGGCTGCTTCGCATTGGGAAAATCCCCGCTGGTGACTATCACCTGATTGATCTGGCAACCGCTCGAATTGTGGATGTTACTGTGGTGCAGGGGTCCGTGATTGATTCGGTGGCGGTGGGTGAAATTCGGCATCAGCAGATGTCGTTGAAGCAACCCCTTGGGATCGCTTCGGTTTCCCAGCTTCCTGATGGTCTGCGAATTCAATTGGCGGGCAATACGGATCTGGCCCATGTTCACTTGTATGCTTCCCGGTATGTCGAGAGTGACGTACCTCTGGGTGATTTGAAACTGCCGAATCAGAATTTGTCAGGTCGACGTGTTTATCTGCCACCTTCTGGCTACGTCAGCAATCTGCGTTTGGGTGATGAATATCAGTATGTACTTCAACGCAGGTATGCCCACAAATATTCCGGTGTAATGCTGCCTCAGCCAGGGGTCCTGTTGAATCCATGGGAGACGGAGGAAACTTCCAATACGAGTCAGCAGGCAAAGCGATCAGAGAAAATGCCAGCATCGAACCGAGCCATGGATAGCATGTCGCGACTTGCAGACAAAGCAAAGCAGGTCGACCGTGGGCAGAGTTTGGGTTCGGATTACGATTTTCTCGTTGATGCCGGTTTCGTTCTGTCAAACCTGATTCCCGATGACGATGGTGTGATCTTTGTAGCAAACGAGTTGCTGCAGGACTTCCCGATTCTGCAGGTCATCGCCTGTAACCCGGCTGTCATCGTGCAGAGAACGATTCCTCGAAAATCCAAGCCTGCTGAATTGCTTGACTTGCGATTGGCTGACTCGCTTGACGCTGAGATTCCATACACATTCAAACGTGGAGTTCTGGTTGCTGGTCCAGATCAGCCACTCGATCTCGCCAGTCTTGGCTCGGCTCAGCTGCAGGTTTATGGATCGGTGGCCCAATTGATGAACCTTTACAAGACTCTGGTTCCTGACCCTCGATTGAGAGAGTTTGATGAACTGGCGGTGTGGCACACCCTTGCCAGATCTGGCAAGCTGCAAGCCTATTCGCGATTGGCCAGCCATGAGTTGCATCTTTTTCTATGGTTTCATGATCGTGGTTTCTTTGACCAAGTGGTCAAGCCTTTGATTGCAAATAAGAAAGAGAAGCAGTTTATCGACCATTGGCTACTGGATAGTGACCTGTCGGCTTACTCACGGTTGTGGAATTTCAACCAATTGAACGCAGCTGAACGGGCATTGTTTGCCATGCGTCACCCGGAAATCCGCAAAACGGTAAGGCGGCAACTGCAGGAAATTGTGGCGACTCAGGAAGAGAATCATGAGTTGGTTCGCCGTGGTATTGAAAGCGCCCTGACATCCAGGGATCTGAGTGATTTGCGGGATGCTGCGTCTGTTGAATTCAGTGAAGATCAAGCTGAGATGGATATGGAGATGGGGGGGATCCTGGGAGGAGGTGGTTTTGGTGGACGTGCTTCCAAAAGTCAAAAAGCCAAATCGAGTTTTCAGAACCGCAGCAATTCAGAAGAGCTTGAGAATGACAAACGTACAAGCAAGCTTTACCGAGGTCGTTCAGTGAACAGTTCTTTTGGAGATGCGGCATCGTTTTTCAGAAATCTGGACACGACCAAGCAGTGGGCTGAGGGGCAGTGGGACCATGTCCGTACTGTCGGAGGGATCAGTCCGAAGGACTTGATTGCGGTAGGCCCTTTTTGGAGTGATCTCGCCGGGATGGAACTCGACGATTTAACGGTGTCGGATCATCTGCTGAGGCCAGTGAGCAGTCGCCATGACGCCTTGGTCGCACTCGCCTTGTGTGGACTGCCTCTCTCTGCCGGGGATGTCAGTTTGCCTGGAGATCGGAAGCAGGCCTATCAACCCGAGCATGCGGTTGCTGTCGTCACCAAGCAACTCCAGCGTCTTGATGTGGATGGCGACGCCAAAAAAATCCTGCTTGGTCAGCGCTTTGAACGGATCAGTGCATCAGCGGGGAAACCAACGTCCGGTGATCCCGAAGAATTCCTTGTTGGCGTTGGTTATCAAGGACACATCGTTGTCTCCAACCCCAACATGGAAGAACGAACGGTGGAGGTGTTCTGGCAAGTCCCTGAGGGTAGTTTGCCGCTTGGGAAAAATCGTTTTACCGATAGTCAGACCATTGATTTGGAACCGTTCGGTGTGCAGGCGATTTACTATCAATTCTATTTTCCTGAGGCAGGTAAATTCACGCACTATCCGGCAACAGTAGGCGTTGACTCCAAACTGTTGGCACGAGGAGAAGGCAGAGCGTTCAACGTCGTCATTGAGTACAGCAAAGATACCGAGATCACTTGGGAGAATATTGTTACCAAAGGTGATCCAGCGGCAATCGGAGAATTTTTGGCTGAGGCAAACTTGCGAGAAATAGATTGGTCTCTGATTGCCTATCGCATGAAAGATGCTGCTGTTTACGAACTGGTGACCAGCGTTCTTGCCGCAGAAAAAATAGCAGAACCAGTCCTGTGGGCTTATGGTTTTGCTCATCAGGATGTAGCAGCGATGCGGGCTTACTTATCAACGCGTGAGGATTTGTGTACTCGTGTTGGACCGGTTTTCAATAGCACACTGTTGCAGGTTGATCCGGTTGAAAGACGGATGTTGGAGTTGCTTGAGTATTCACCACTGGTTCGGGCCCGTATTCACCGGTTGGGCGAATTGAATCAGATACTGAATCCTACCTTCCGAGTTCAATATGAGCAGTTTGCCCGCATGCTTGGTTTTTCACACCAAATTGATGATGAGGAAAAATTGGTCTTGGCCTATTACCTCTTGGTCCAGAATCGGATCACGGAGGCAATTGAGACCTTTGGTCAAGTGGAGCCTGCAGAGATAGACACACGTTTGCAGTACGACTACATGTCAGCGTATTTGGCGATGCATCAGGGTCAGTACAACGAAGCGGAGGAAGTTGCCAGTCGACATGCAGAGAATCCGGTGCCACGTTGGCAAAGTCGATTTTCGCAGTTGGCCACACAGTTGAAGCAGCGGAGGTTGTTAGCCCGTACACAAAAGCTGGTTGGTGCTGAACAAGCTCCGGCGCGGGAACCACTTGTGGAGGGTACAGGTGATTTGCTGATCATGGATCGTGAAATGCAGCAGGCAAATGCTGCTGAACAGCAACCAGAAGTTGTGCTTCGCGTGGAAGGCAACCAATTGAGGATAGATCATCGGATGTCCAAACGTGTGGAGGTCAATTTCTATGGTGTCGATCTGGAACTGCTCTTCAGCAAAGCACCATTTGTAAGAAGCGATCTGCAACGTATGGCCATGGTTGAACCAGCCCACACTGAGAACCTGAAATTTGATTCAGCGAACGGCGTGGGCCAACTGATACTTGATGAGAACCAACAAAGGCAGACGCTCTTGATTGAAGCGGTGTCTGGTGCATCGCGTTCCACCGCACTTTACTACGGTGGAGATCTGACGACGTATGTTTCAGACGGATTTGGTCAGTTGCAAACCACGGACTCAGAGTCGCATCGTCCGATTCCAGCGACCTATGTCAAGGTTTACGCCAAGTATCCCAATGGTCAGGTCAAGTTTTATAAAGATGGCTATACGGACGCTCGAGGTCGCTTTGACTATGCCAGCGTTAGCGCGGCCGATGCACAAGGAGCAAGTCGGTTTGCAATTCTTGTCCTCAGTGAGGAAAAAGGGGCAACTTTGCATGATGTCGCTGCACCGAATCAGTGATTGAAGATGGCCGGGTATTATTTTCCTGCTGCTGGGACCCGATTTTGCTGGGGTCGATCGTATCGCATCCAAGGAGAAACGTCGGGTTGCCCCTGCTTCACGTGAAATCGTTTGTGTTTGATGTCATTTTGGTATGATCGTTCTCTATCGTTGGCAGAGCAGGTGCTTTGAGACTGCAGCAAATCTGCCATCACGGCTGGGTTATCAGACTTGTTTACCAGAGAGCGTGTAATGAAGACTTTTATCATTCTTGGCCTCGGATTACTGATAACGACGCTGACTACGATTTCTGCCAAGGCTCAGCAAACCTTTGATCTGGTTGAGCCTACAGGAGAGGTCACAGCGATCGCGAAAATCGAATCCGGTCAAATATTGGTTCGTAGTCTGGCGGGGCAGCGGGCGTCTTTCAGTCGTGATCCTTCGTTGGATTCACTTGGTGGTGAGTTCATCGGTTACTACAGTCCCAAGATGAACCGGGCTCTCCGGTTTCCCCGTTCAGGTTCTGGTGTGATGCAAACGGCGGGTCTGGGAGACCCACGGCCACGTTTCATCAATACTCGGCGAACGGTACGCTTGCGGCGCGGACAGGTGGTACCACCTTGGACCTTTGGGGCCCCCATTTTCTTTCCGGGTCAGTTGTTTCCCGGCCATCCAGGTCACTTGTTCCCGGGCCATCCGGGTCATGTTGCGCATCATTTGCAGCCATGGCAGTGGTATGGGTTACCGTTCGATCCTGTGGTGCGTGGTTACACGGCCTGGTGGCGACGTCCACAAGCCATTTTGGTGGATGCGGTGGTTGTTCCTGATCCACCGTTACCACCGGCTCGACTGAAGCTGGTGAATGACGGTCGCCGGGAGGTTCAAGTTGAGGTTCGCGACCTTCAGAATTCCACGAGAACCCGGCAGATGCGGATTCAACCTCGTTCGTCTACCGATATCGAATTGATTCGTGATACAGGGGGTAAACGGATTGAGCAATTTCGAGTCATGACACGGTACGGATACGCGGGGAGTCGCGAAATCGTGACGGAGTATGAACCGGCGGTTCGATACGAACTTGTGGTCCATGAATGGGCCATGCAGTCGGTTGCCATTGATCGTACTGGTAAGAGTCCCAACGTGATCGAGGATATTAACTTTCAAGGGCGAGGGATCGGTCGTTTTTTTCTGCCGCCAGGTCCATTGCTTCAATCGGGTGTGATCGGAGTCCATAGTGCTGCCGAGAGGCAAAAGAATAGTGGGACGGTGCCACCCCTCATCCCTCCAGAAGACTTGCCAAAGCGTGGTGGTCGAACGTTGGAAGATGCGGTCCTCGAGGCACAGCGAGCGGCACAACGTCGAGCGTCTGGGAATTAATGGCAACGCCTCAATTTGTCATGTGATTTTGGCAGATTCCAGTGCGTTGCGAGGGAGAGGCATCATCGGCCGTGGGCTATATTTTTCGGATGAATTCTTCGGCATAGCTCCGCACTTCACTACCGTTGAGGACATGGACGGTACGTAATTGTTGGACTTGTTCATCACTGAACGAATTCAGTGGCACATGAACCAGGTGTTTGCGGTATCTTCTTGCCAGTTTTCGAAAGCCATTTCCGGGTGGCAGGGCGGAAAGCACAGCGATTTGTTTTCCTCGGGAATGGATACAGGCGGCAGCCAACAGGCGTTCTTCAAGGGTCTCGGTGTAATCCAACCTTGAATCGGTCCAAACATCCGGGATGACGACGGGTGGGTAAAGAAACAAGGCCCCACCATAAACACTCAACCCGATTCCGGGGCCGACCATTTCGTCTTCGTAGTTTGTCGCATACAGGGAGAGGGTCGACTCATTTTTGTGTTCAGCAAACCATGTGGTGCGCCAGGGATAATCACGCGGATCCGAGGGCGAGTCGAACAACATCACACAGGCATCAAGTGTTCCGCGACTCGGGGGTACGACTTTGACGTAGATCTGCTTCTCGTACCAGTGTCGGAGAGTGTCGCGGATATCAATGCCATCTTTCACACTGGTCGTGAATTTCTCTGTTTTGGCAAGATCGTTACCCATGATTGATCGTGCACGTTCGAAGACTCGTGTTCTGAAATTCTCAATGCGATCATCTTCTGGTGGATAGCTGCATTGGCTGTAAGGATTCCATCGGTACTTCCATTGATCTGCTTCTGTCTTGCTGGGCCGTCGCTTGAGTTCAAGAGTGCACCATGTCATGGGTGGCCCGGGCAGGCGATTGACAAGTGATACGATTTCTCCATCGGGTAATCGGGCCTGATCGATTCCCAAAGTGACTTCTTCAAGTTCAGTGTGGTTTTCCTCTGCTTCGGAGTACCTGTAGTCATTTGCGAGTTCCGCGACGTGGAGAGCGAATTGGTCGCCCAGGATTTGCTTGGCCGCCGTCACAATGGTGATTAAATCCGGCGTCATGCGTCGATGAATCAGAGATAGATTGCGAATGTACTGCAAACACTTTGACAGATGCAGAGGCGTGACACGTCTGGCCCGGTTTCCTAGATCGCGACGATAAGCTTCGCGTGCTGCAATCAGCAGTTCCTTGACCCCGTCGATTTGCAGATCATCGTCTTCTTCCAGTTCTGATCTGGCCCGTTCATATAAACCGGTGATGTAGGGTAACTCGCCAAACAGAAACATCAGTGTGCGGTTCTTGACGGCGTAACGCACAGGATCCTGCACATCATCGTCATCTGGTAGTTCCAGCGATGCGGTGACTTCACTTTTGGGATGTGTATCTGAACCAGTGCCCAATTGTGAGTAAGCATCTCGAATCCATGGCCAATGCAGCACGCTTGTGACGAGCAGGATTCGCTGGTAGCGTTTTTCCAATTGGTGAAGACGCCACGCCATGTGCACCATGCGTTGGCGTGTTTGCTGATCCGATGGGGGAACGATGGTGGGTAGGACAGCCGCCGCGAATTTTTCCGGTGCCACGTGACGGACCGCGAAGGGATCCGGCATGGTTGTGGCATAAGGAAGAAACGGATCTGTTTCCAAGTCGATGTATTCCCGTGGGATATGTTCACCCATCGCGGCGCGAATCGACATGATGACACTTTGGCATGGATCCACCGGGATGTAACTGCACGTGGCAGAATCCATCTCCTCGATTTCCGCTTCTTCGGAATCCCACTCGTTGAGCTGCCAATTTTCTGGTTCACCCGTAAAACGGGTGGCAGGCGGCTGGATCACGATGGAGGGGCGTGGTAGCTCCAGAACAGCGGTCTCAACGGCGGTCTGAAACGATGCCGGTAACGGGACCGCGATGCAGTCAAAAGAATGTTCCAGCATCCAACGCCGCACTGTGACTGCGAATTGACCGCTACCGTGAATGACCGGCAGAAGCGCGATTTTCTCCCCTATTTTCAGCAATTCAGGGATTTTATTGTCGTCATTTGAAGTCATTGAGATTCACCCTTTACAAGGATGACCTTCCTATCAATAATCGTCGAGTCTGGTTTAGCCACATACATTGCTTTGATGACCTTCGGAATGATTGTTCCAAGCATCGGGTGGGCACCCAGATCTCATCTATACCCAATATTATATTAGCGGCCATTCTATTGCGAACGCAGGCGTCAATCGATGTCTGCGTTCTCTCATTGATAGATGATTTTTTTACGAAGCATGTTGTTTTCGGACGTTTGCCGGTGGCGAGCACAGGAGATTCGTCCCATTGCGGCGGTTTTCATGGCGACTACTGCCCGTTGATCTTGGCTGACATGTTGGGCAACCAGTGGATTTCAAGGGGCTTGTGAGTCGATGAATCCAAGCTTCACAAAGCACTTGGATTGAATCGCCAGAGTTTAACCTTTGTTGCGCTGATTTCACGAGTCAGCTGGATGAAATCCCGCTCGATCGCATCGAATTGGGAACATGAGCGACCATCAGGCTGGTAGCCCTAGTGCGACTTAAGAAAGCTGACAACGAGTTGTTGCACCTTCGGGTTTTTCATCAATGTGCTGTGCACGACCGGTACGGTGACGAATGATTCCCGGCCCTCCAAGTGCGTTTCTTCCACTTGCACCACAAAATCGCTGGCTTCACCCAACAGTGGGTTGCGTACTTTTTTCTGACTCAAATCGCCTGCGATGATCGCGAAGGGAAAATCTGGAATCGCAAGGTTTCCGGCTATTTGCTGCCAATTGGGTCCGAGTTCCAGAGCTCCCTTCCCCGCCACAAGTCCAAAGACTTTGGTGGAGGCGAGCCGCCGAGCGATCGCGGCGCCTTGGTTGGGAGGTCCCAGCATCACCATGCAACGGTATCGTTTGAGCAGTCCTTTGGGATCGCCCTCTTCCTTCAAATCCGCCAGCAGGTGACGAACAACAATGTTTCCCATGCTGTGAGCCACGAATGAAATCTTGGCGTCATCAGGTAAACCCGTGAGCACTTCGTTGAGAGCAGCGGCATGATCCCCAATTGTATTTCTTGTGCTGGCGTATGAAAAACGCAGGACGGTTCCACAGCCTGAGTCCTGCAATACCTTTTGCATTGACCGCATCGATTGGTGCGAACGCATCAGTCCATGTAACAGAATCACGTACTCTTTGCTTTCGGGCTCCTCGATTTGGTCACCCAGCAGCTCAGCCAAAGCCTTCTCACACTGCTCTCTGGTCCCCCAAGCGCGGCGGACGTCAGTGCCATCCAGAAGCCGCCAATGATCAGTCATCCAATTCGATTGAAGACGGTAACCATGCGTATGTTGGTGATCTGTCCAGAATTGCGTACCCCCATACGTTTTGAATGGAACATTGAAGGGTGCAGATGACTCAGCAGATGGTTTTTCATTCAACGGAGTTGCCTCCTTGGTGAGGCCGTCCTGATCAAGTTCTTGGGCATCAACGGCAGGACACTGTGTGGCCAGATGAGCAACGAACAGACCGACAAAAAGAACAATGAGACTGTAATGCATGGAACAGAAGCCAGTGGTGTGATGTTCGTGCTAGGCCAGAGCGGTTTCAGCACTGGTCTGGTTTTCAAGGCCGGGTTTCAAGCCTTGACTGGCTCAAATCAGAGCCCATTGCGGTCAAACGATCACGGCTGATTATCAGTGATTTGGACAATTGTGTGGGTATCAAGTGACCGAGCGATTCCTGGTGACCATGAAAAACGTGCTATTTTCACTAAAACCATCTCTCATCCGCGGGACATCACAAGATTCAAAAATTCCTCTTCGTTGACGACTTGGACAGCACTATTTTTATCACCATTGGCTTGCATACCGCGAGTGTCATCAACAAGGTTATTCCTTGCAGAAGTATTTTTGGTCACTCCCATGACGAGATAATCGGTCTGCTGGTCGACATTTGCCTGCCAGGTGCCACCGAGTCGTGTGGTCAGATTTTCGGCATCACTTTCGCTCATGCAGCGTAATTTTCCGACGAGAGCAATCCGTTTCCCGTGGAGTGGGCGTACAAATTCACCACGAACGAGAATTCGTTGCAGGTCGATCTCGCATTCCAGTTCGGCCGCAATTGGGACACTTTTCCCACGATCGGCCAATTGATTTGGAAACAGAAAAGGTAATCCCGATGTCCCATTTTGTGACGTTGGTTTGGAACCGTTGCGAGTCGATCGTTTTCCTGATTTTCCTGAAGGCCCTTGATAGCCCCATGAGCCAGCTTTCCCCCGTTTCAGTTTCAGACTTTTTTCAAGATGATCCAGCGAAGTAGCTTCACGATCGATACCAGCCGCGATCAAAATCTTGGCACAGGCGATTGAATCTTCTAACGCGTCATGGTGCTGAAAGCGAATACCAAGCCAGTTGGAAAGCGGTTTCAAGCCGTAACGGCGGTGGTGAGGCCATGTGCGGCGGGCAATTGCCCGAGTGCAGGTAAAGTGTAATTCGGGGATCGATTGGCCATGGGTGCGTAAGCAGGCCAGTAACACTTTGATGTCAAAGCTGGCGTTGTGTGCTACCAGACAGTCGTCACCAAGTTTATCGCAGATGTCAGACCAGATCTCACCGAACGTTGGTTCTTCACGAACTTGAGCTGGTGTGATGCCATGAATCCGAATATTGCTTTTGCTGAAATGAAGGGGTTGAGGGCGAATCATCCACATGAATTGGTCTACCAACTGACCGTTACGGACAACGACAGCTCCCAATTGGCAGGCGCTATCGGGTTGGTGGCTCGCTGTTTCGAAGTCGATGGCGGTGAAATCTGCAGCAAAATCCATGATCCTGATCATCGACCTTGATTCGATGATCACTCCTCTTTCTGACTGGTTCGAGTCTCACTCGCCTCATGGTACGGACTTCCTGCCAACTGTTCAATTAACAGGTCACAGCTGAGCACGCTTGTATTTATTCAAATTTGCAGGTGTCAGCACCCGAAGGCCGAGATCGCGATGACGCGGGGCACGACATTGCCATTGGCAAATCGTACCGGATTGTGAAGCTCACGAGGAAGCACGTTTTGATTTGGGGGATTTGCGGCGTGGGTAGGAAATGACATTTCCGTCTGCGACCACCCAAACACCATCGTCTCGTGTTGGCCGAATCGTACTGCATCCGGTAAAGTCACCGATCGCTGGCAGAATCAAGCGTTTTTTGTGCCACCAGAAGCACGGCAATCTGCCTGGTTGGTCGATCACCGACTTCAAGTGCACAGCCGGGTGAAGGTGACCACATAGCATCAGTGCAGCGCCACTTGGAAAGTTGTCTGGTTCGTGGCCAACCGCCAGCCCGTCAGCGAATTCACCTGCGGGAATGATTTCAATTTCCCAATCGGTGGGCAAAGTTCCCAAGGGTCGATCGTGGTTGCCGGGTACCAGTTTGATTTGCAGTGTCGGGTGGTGTTGGCGGAATGCCTGTAGTTGTTCACAAGTCGTTTTCGAAAGTGAAGACTTTGCGTGAAACATATCGCCAAGGATCACGAGGGTTTTGGGATCGGTCCGCTCTACCATGGTGCCGATGGATCTCAATGTCCCGGTCGTTGATCCCTCGGGCACGGGGACATGATGAAATCGAAATGTTGCTTCTTTGCCAAAATGGGTATCAGCAACGAAAAGTGTATGTTGCTGATTCCAGTAAATACCTTTTTCAGGTAGGAGTTCCAGTTCGTAATTCAAGAGACTAATTTTCACAGCACCATTCACTTTTCGGTTTCTGCAGCGGCTGCTTCGAGCTGCATTTGCATTCGGGCAATCCGGTCAGCGAGCGTTTCGCTACTGACGCGTTCGCGTAATTTGTCGACCAGCAATGGAAACGCCAGCGGCGTGACCCGGGGTGGTTCTTTGATCATGATTTGGCTTTGGTTGATGCGTTCCATCGCTGAGTGCATTCGGGTTGCTTCGAGTTGCTGGTCAAGCACTTCTCGGCGGCTTTGTTCGAGCAACAGGTTATCGGGATCGTATTGACAGAAAACATCGAAAAAGAGGTTGCTGCTTGCTTGCAGTTGTCTGGCATTCTTGCGAGCACCTGGCAGCCCCTGTTGGATCAGTCCCGCGATCCGGGCGACTTGTCTGAATTGTCTCTTGGCCATCTCGGTGCAATTCATGCTTTCAAGAATATCAGCCATCAGATCGTCCGTTGAAAACCAGGACCTGGCAGTGTCAGGATCAATCTCTGTCTTTTCGGGTGATTGCAGCACCACGCCATAGTCATTGCACGCCATCGAGAAAGTCGTCTTGCGGTCTCGGGATATGCGATACGCGATCAAGGCTGCCAGGCCTTCATGGACAAGGCGTCCTTCAAAGGGAAACAGGAAAATCTGGAAACCTGTACGGGTTTTGATTTGTTCAATCAGCAGTTGGTTTGCCTGTGGAATGATGCTCCATTTTTGTTGAATATCCAGCAGGCCCTTGAGCGCTTTCATTTCACGACCGGTGAGCTTTTGTTGCGATGCTTCGTGCAGTTTGTGACGGAGTGCTTCGCTCAGTTCACTCGATAACGGCATGCGACCGCCCATCCATCGTGGAACCGTATCGGGGGTTCCCTTGGATCGCTTTACGTAGGCAACGTTATCACGGACACACACCATCTCGACGAGTCTGCCTGCGAATAGAAATTTCTCTCCGGGTTTTAGTTTTGATAAAAATGACTCTTCTGCCGTGCCCAGCGTTTTCCCTTTCATGTATTTCACATGCATCGCCGCATCTGAGACAATGGTGCCGATGTTCATGCGATGGCTGGTTTGAATTCGCCGTTGTGTGAGGTGATAAAAATCACCAGTCCGCTCAACTCGCTTGAATTCGGGATAAGCGTCGAGAGAACTACCGCCACGGACGACAAAATCCAGTACCCACTGCCACTCGATGTCTGTCAGTGATTCATAAGCCTGAGTGGTGCGGACCTCTCGCAACAATTCATCTGAATGAAAGCCACCCCCAATTGCGATAGTGACCAGATGTTGAGCAAGCACATCGAGTGGTTTCCTTAGTAGCGGCCGTGCCTCCAGGTGTCCCGCACGAATCGCGTCCTGAGCAGCGGCCAATTCCATCAATTCGATCGCATTGGTGGGCACAAACGCGAGCTGACTGGTTGCCTCTGGTTGGTGGCCACTACGACCAGCTCGTTGTAGCAGTCGCGCTGCACCTTTGGGACTGCCGATCTGAATGACCAAATCGACGGCGGTGTAATCCACGCCCAGATCGAGACTGCTGGTGCAAACAACAGCACGCAGAGCTCCTTCTCGAAGGCCCTTCTCAACCCATTGCCTGACGCTTGTATCGAGCGATCCATGATGCAAAGCAATTCGACCAGCCCAGTCAGGCCGTTGTTTCAGCAACTGTTGATACCAGATTTCGGTTTGTGATCGTGTGTTGGCAAAGACCAGAGTGCTATTGACCGATTCAATTTTCTCAGCGACCTGAGGCACCATCCGTATTCCGATGTGGCCAGACCATGGAAACGACTCCATGCGTTCTGGAATGATCGACTCAAGATGCAGGCGCTTTTTGCGGTAGCCTTCAATGATCCGTACAGAATCGGTCCCTACAGCATTGTCGTTATCTGAATTGGCTGGTTCAACGCCCACCAGAGCCTGCTTGGCTTGTTCCAAATTTCCCAGCGTTGCGGATAAACCCCAGATCCGAAGTTTTGGATTCAGTTTTTTCAATCGTGACAGGGCCAGTTCTGTCTGGATACCACGTTTTGTGCCCAATAGTTCATGCCACTCATCGACAATCACGCCTTCCAGTTGCTTGAATTGCTCGAGCAGTTTCTCATGCGTGAGCATGAGTGAGAGGCTTTCAGGAGTGGTGATCAGGGCTGTGGGCAGGCGTTTCAATTGGCGCGCTTTCGCACTCGCTTTGCTATCTCCTGTTCTTGATTCAAGTTTCCAGGGTAAGCCGATGTGGTCGAGTGGTTGTCGCAAGGATGCTTCGGTGTCTCCCGCTAATGCTCGCAGTGGAGTAATCCACAGAACGCGCAATCCGGGTGGGCGTTTGGGTTGCCACTTTTGTCGATCCCGATTTTCGCTCAGCCATTTGAGGATGGGACCCATCCAGACAGCGAGAGTTTTTCCGGTACCGGTTGCGGAGTGAACCAAACCACTCGATCCATCACGATAGGCTCGCCACGTGGATCGCTGGAATCGAAACGGCTTCCAACCGATCGACTGGAAAAAACGATCAACTGTTTTTGAGGGGGTCTCAGGTTTGGCTTGCTGAACGGTATCCATCATGGGGTATCACCGGAAGATGATTTCGGCAGCAGGTCCAGAACGTCATCAAGAGTGTTTGCGTCTTTTGCTCCTTTGTCGTGTCTCCAACGGGTGATGCGGGGAAAACGTGTTGCGATGCCACTCTTG
The DNA here is from genome assembly GCA_002862205.1 of Planctomycetaceae bacterium. GTDB lineage: Bacteria > Planctomycetota > Planctomycetia > Pirellulales > Pirellulaceae > Rubripirellula. Next base: position 32,214 of record PKCN01000201.1, read on the forward strand.
TGCCGCGTGCTCGCTTGAAGTCCCTCGAAAGCGAGTTCCATCACCAGTTCCGGCTGCACGCTTCGAACTGGTCCAAACGCTTCTGTCGTGTTTTGCCGAACAAATCGATCAACCTTGCGGAGTTCGGAGTTACTGAGGCCACTGTAGGCTTTTGCGAACGGTACAAGTTGATCTCCTTTCCAAACGGCAAACGTGTAGTCACTGAACAGATTGGATCGTTTTCCATGACCTTTTTGCGCATAAATGAGAACGGCATCGATGGTGTAGGGTTCCACTTTCCACTTCCACCATGTGCCGCGGACCCTTCCCACGTCATAGGCAGCATCGACACGTTTCAGCATCAGGCCTTCGGAGTGACGTTCCCGACTTTGTGTTCTTGTTTTGGCCCAGTCTTCCCAACACTCTGCAGGGATCAGGTCTGTGATTTTCAGTTGAGGGTGTTGCACTTGTGACATCAACTGCTGAAGTCTGTTCCGGCGTTCCTGCCATGGAAGAGGTCGTAGGTCTTTTTCGTCCTGTTCGAGTAGGTCAAAAGCATGAAATACAACTGGCACCTCAAGCAACAGTTTGCGGCCAATGTTCTTTCGATTGATCCGGCGCTGCAACTGTGCGAAGGGTAGCACGATTCCGTCAGCTTGGGTGGCCAGGATCTCGCCATCGAGCACAGTTCCTGAAGGCAAGAGGGCTGCAGCAGCTTCGACTTCAGGCCAACGATTCTCCATCAGTTCTTCGCCACGTGACCAGACAAAGGTTTGTGAGTTCCGACGGATCAATTGACCACGTATTCCGTCCCACTTCCATTCGGCAGCGAAGTCGGAAAAGTTTCCCAATTCATTTGGATTGCTGTCACGGTCGATCGCGTGCGCGAGACAGAATGGATAGGGTTGGCTGGCAACGGCATCCCCAATATCAGGGTTGGATAATCGCAGGAACGATTCTGGTGTGGGAGTCCAGGTTCCCATCAGGCGGTGGGCGATCACTTCAGCAGAAATACCGCTGTGTTCAGCCAGAGCACGGGTGACCAGTCGCTTGCTCACACCCACTCGGAAAGCACCTGTGATCAGTTTTAGGATGACAAACCTGACGTGGGCGGGATTTTGACGCCAGATGTCGGTCACGATCTTGCGTTGTGCTTCTTCATCCATGCCGCGAAGGACTTGCAAACGATCTTCGACCCATTCGCGCAAGGATCCAGTGGTTTCCAATTGCTGTTCCGGAACAACCAGTGATATTGTCTCGGCCAGATCTCCGACCGAGCTGTACGATTCTTCGAATAGCCAAGGTGGTATGTCAGCTTCTTCAGCAGCCCATTGGCGTAACAGTTTGGTTGGAACGAGGCGTCTGAGTTTTTGACCGGACAGGAAGTGGATCGCCCACGCGGCATCAGCGGCGTCAGCCCGGCCAAAATAATCGACCATCGCCGAGATTTTGGCATTCGTCCGTGTCGTAGAATCCAGCAACTGATAAAGCTCAGCGAATAGCTTCATTCTGATTGCTCCTCGCCATTGGTATCTGCTTCGCGGTCCTCTTGGTCGGATGCGGATCGTTGCCAACGGTCAAGCGAAATCGCGTTACGCCCCTTGTCTTTTAAATAGCGTGCAACAACAGCAGTGTAGCCATGGGTGACCCACACGGTTTCAGGATCACAGGCATCGACAGCAGCAAGTAAAGATGGCCAGTCAACATGATCGCTTAGTACGAATCCCCGGTCGAAGGACCGTCGCCGCCTTGGGCCACGGATTGCCATCCAGCCGCTCGCCATGGCTGTGCTGGTCTTGCCGAAACGTTTCAGCCACGGGGTACCGTGGGCGCTGGGAACTGCCACTACCATAGCACCAGCCCAACGTTGTGATTTTTCAGCCTTGGCAGTATGCATGGTGGGCGGCAAATGGACTCCCGTTTGACGATAGGCTTCGTTGCCTTTCTCAACCGCGCCATGGCAGTAAATGGGGCCAATCTCGGGATCAAGTCCGGCGATGATTCGTTGACTCTTGCCTACGGCATAGCCGTAAAGAACACTGCACTGTTCTCGCTCGCGATTATCCCGCCACCATTGATTGATTGCTGCAAAGACTGATTGTTGGTCTGGCCAACGATAGACGGGTAATCCGAAGGTCGATTCAGTGACCAGAAGATGGCAACGTAACGGCTGCCAGCTTTGGCACGTTGCGTCACTTCCCAGTTTGTAATCGCCGGTAACGACTTCAACCCGTCCCCGATATTCAAGCCTGACCTGTGCGGAGCCGAGCATATGGCCCGCCGGGTGAAAACTGACTGCGACACCACCGATACTGATTGTTTGACCGTAATCAGCAAATTGGAATTCGGCTTCGGGGCTCATCCGCATTCGCAGTAGATGCTCACTCGGGCTGGCAGCAAGGTACCGTCGACTGCCCCAGCGGGCGTGGTCAGTATGTGCATGGGTTACCACAGCACGATCCACCGGGCGATGTGGGTCAATGTGGAAATCACCCTGAGGACAGTAGAAACCCCGATTTGTTTGCTGCAGCAGTTCGCTCACTGGACAACCTCGGCACATCGTTTGAGATCCGTTACCAGTTGGTTCACCATCTCACGTTTCCGGTTCTCGTCAGGCATTCGCAGGATGGCCGCGGGATGCCATGTGGCAATGGTCTGTTCGCTCCACTGGGTTTTTTGGATATGACCTCTCTGTTGGCTGAGACGGAAGTCTCGTCCCAGCAATGCCTGAGCTGCTGTGGCACCCAGACAGATTACTGTCTGGGGCTTCAACGCCGCGATTTCTGATTCCAACCATGGTCGGCAGGCGTAGATTTCCCGTGAGTCTGGTTTTTTGTGCAGCCGCCGTTTGCCACGTCGCTCGAACTTGAAGTGCTTGACCACATTCGTGAGATACACCGCTTGTCTGTCGATACCTGCGTCACGTAGTGATGCGTTGAGGAGTTCTCCGGCAGGTCCAACAAAGGGTTCGCCAGCGATGTCTTCCCGCTCTCCCGGTTGTTCGCCTACCAAAACCATCCGCGCATCCTCAGGTCCGACACCGAATACGGATTGAGTCGCATCGTGGCACAGGTCACACGCTTGGCATCCAACAACGGCCTGTCGTAACGATTCAAGATCCTGTTGGGCCGGAAGATAGTGCATTCCCGTTTCTGAAAAACCTTCGTGGTTTTTGATCATTTCCGTGACTCGTGCGGGAGCATCACGAATCAAGTCATCGATCAGTGTGGCTTCGGGCAACGTGGGCCAGTGTCTTACCGGCATCTCACGTTTCATCATGTCCACCTTGATCCGCGCCGGATTGAAAATGGATGCGTAGTAGGTCTTCCACAACCCCTCCAAAGCATCTGCATTTGGCGCTTCACTTGCCGGCAGTCCGGGCCCATAGGTCAACTGATGTTGATCCCAATGGGCCGATTCATGGGAAGTCAAAATGGTCCATGACATGCCCTTGAATCTGCGTTGAAAGAATGGCGCAGCCAACCGCATGATGAAGTGGTCTGGTCGATGCCACGCGATGTAGGATTCCGACTGATCATCGGTTTCGATTTTCCGAAAACGCACAAAAGCTTTCATCTTGTGTACATCACGGGTTACTGCTTTTCTCATTCGCTGAAGCAGAAGAACATCATCATCCGTTGTCATTTCAAGCAAACGCCGCTCACCATGTACCAATCGCCACAGAGTTTGGTAAAGCAGTTGCCAACGAGTGGGGCTGCGATGACAGGCGACTTGACGTGCTAGTTCAAGAAATGGTGATGGCACCGTGAATCGGGACTGCGTATCTTGAACCGAAGCATTTGGGCGCTCATCCTGCGCCGTTTCGCCTGTTTTTTTCTGATGAGGTTGATCAAAGAGCCCGGGTTGGTTGTCCTCGGGTGACCAATGAACGTCTGCGGGAGAGATTTCATTGGACAAGAGGGCACGGGCTTCCGCCCGCCAATCGTCAAAACAGGTCACATGGATGAATCGCATGACCGATCAAACCTCACCCGAAGTTGCCGATTGCATGGCATCAAATAACATCAATTGTTGCGTTGCTGGCCGGGTTTTCTGAACAAGATCCAGCATGTCAAGATTTCTCAACGCCGGGTTGTGATCACTGGTGAGGACAAAGTACTTGGCACGATTCCAAGCGACCTTCAGTTTTTTAAGATCGCAGGTCTGGATGTGCTTGTGCCTTCGAATGTTCAAGAGTCGCTTCACACTCCTCGCTCCGATGCCGGGAATCCTGAGCAACTGCTCGCGGCAGGCGGAATTGACATCGATGGGAAAGCTATGTCGATTGGCAAGAGCCCAGGCAAGTTTTGGATCAACGTCGAGGGAGAGGTTTTGATCGGCTTCGGTAACCAACTCTGACGCTTCAAATCCATAGAACCTCAGCAGCCAATCTGCTTGATACAAGCGATGCTCTCGAACGAGTGGTGGTGATTGTCCCGGCAGGCGGGCATCGGCGTGTGGAATTGGGCTGTAGGCAGAGTAATACACACGACGCAGTTTCTGTCCCTCATAAAGTTCAGATGCCGTTTGCAAAATGGTACTGTCGGGCGTGGCTGTTGCTCCCACAATCATTTGAGTGCTTTGACCGGCAGGAGCGAAGCGTGGGCTCTTGAACCCACGCTTACTGTCCTCCCGGGATTCACTGATCTTTTCTGATATCCCTTGCATCGCGTTGACGATGATCGGTTTCTTTTTCTCGGGTGCCAGTTGGACGAGATCGTTTTCTGTTGGCAATTCAATATTGACGCTTAGACGATCCGCCCACTGCCCGGCTTCCCCGATCAGGTCCTCGTTCGCATTGGGAATGGTTTTCAGATGGATATACCCACCGTATTGATGCTCAGTTCGAAGAACTCTTGCCACTTCGGTGAGTTGTTCCATTGTGTAGTCTGGGTTCTGGATAATTCCAGAGCTCAAAAATAAGCCTTCGATGTAGTTCCGCTTGTAAAAATCCAGCGTCAGCGAGACGACTTCGGGGACGGTGAAACGTGCACGGGGTGTGTCGCTGGAGATGCGATTGACACAGTATTGACAATCGTAAATGCAGAAATTGGTGAGTAGGATTTTCAGCAATGAAATGCAGCGACCGTCGGGGGTGTAGCTATGGCAAATCCCCATCCCTTCGGTACTGCCAATCGTGCTGCCGGTCCGGGTTGTCTTGGAGCCACTACTGGCGCAGGAAGCATCATACTTCGCAGCATCTGCCAGAATGGCTAATTTGTCTTGGACATCCATGAACAGAACCCAACATGGAAAACGGTGAATGAGGTCGACCAGCTTGACCCGCCTGACGCGATCGTATTGCGACGAAGGGGACTAATCATTCCCCACCGGGGTGCCCATCCGCTTTTTCAGATCCATGCTGGTTTTCGGCCTTTGAGGTTGAAATTCGGGTGGTTCGCAGATGTTCACTGGATACCATGCAAGTACTGATCCAACACTAGTTTAGAAGTGTGTCCACTCCCGGCGATGGCGGCATGATGTGGGGGCAACAAGTTACCCGGGCCAGGGCAAGGGGTTGCATTGGGTAAACATCAATGGTGGCGCAAAAATCGTAGTTTTCCGCAACGGTCTGGTTGTGGTTGAACCGACTACAATGTCTCTTGGTCTGGTCATATTTTGATAGCCACGCATGCTCCTCTGGGGTCGTCGCGATTTTTGTTTGTCATAGTTAGTTGAGAGGATCTTCATTGATGACCCCAAAATGGGTACCCGTTTTTGCTGCTTTGCTGTTTCCTCTGTCATTGATGAAATCGGATGTCACTGCAGAAGATTGGCCAATGTGGCGTTGCAATGCTCAGCGCACGGCAGCCACGAACGGTACTGTGCCGGACGAGCTGGATGTGCTGTGGCAAAAAGATCTGCAGGCAAGGAATCAGGCATGGGATGATCCACTGAATCTTGATTTGATGAGTTACGACCGCGTTTTTGAACCAGTGGTGGTTGGGAAGCGGTTGTTCTTGAGTTTCAATGATCGTGACAAGGTGTCAGCTTTTGATACTGATACTGGTGCAGAGCAGTGGTCAGCTTTTGCAGATGCACCGGTGCGGTTACCGCCTGTTGGTACTTCGGATGCTATTTTCTTTTGCAGTGACGATGGGTTCTTGTATTGTGTTGATGCCGCAACAGGAAAGCTGCGTTGGAAATTCGATGGGGCGCCCAATCGGCAGCAAGCGATTGGTAATCAACGTTTAACTTCGGCTTGGCCTGCTCGTGGGGGACCGGTAGTTCGCGATGGGCAGGTTTATTTTGCAGCCAGTATCTGGCCGTTCATGGGAACTTTTCTGTACGCGATCGATGCAGACAGTGGAGAAGTTTCGTGGGTCAATGACAGCACGGGTTCCCAGTACATCAAGCAGCCTCACAATACACCATCATTTGCAGGTGTGGCACCGCAGGGTGCATTGGTGGCGACGGAGGATTTGTTGTTGGTACCGGGTGGGCGTTCGGTGCCTGCTGTTTTCAATCGGAGTGACGGCAGTTTTCGATATTTTGAAATCAATGCTGGCGGTAAGGGGAATGGGGGCTCTTTCGTGTCAGCAGACGAAAAGCATTTCTATGTCCATACTCGCGAGAAGGGAACTCGTGCGTTTCGCCTGACGACTGGAGTGAAAACCTCTTTCACTCCTACTGAACCCGTCCTGCACCAAGGCCAGATTTATTCAGCCGAGGCCGACAAGGAAAAATCGGTGATTCGTGCCTATGATCAAAAGCACAAACGCCTCTGGGAAATCGAAGCAGATGGAACTGGTGACTTGATTCTGGTGGGGAATCACTTGGTGGCTGCTGGAAAAAAAGAGATTTCGATCATCGCATTACCGGTGGACTCAAAAACACCAAAAGTCATCACCAGAATTGCAACGGACGATCCGGTGCAGCGGTTGGTGGCTGCGGATGACAAAATTTTTGCAGTCACTGCAGGCGGAAAAATTACCGCCTACGGCCAGCAAAACAACAATGAAGACCGGCAACCTGTGGTGAGTGTTTCGCAAGTCTCTCCTGAAGCGGTACCGAAGCAGCCAGTGGTCCACGATGAAGTGATTGATGAACTGTTGGCTCTTGGGGACCCAGCTGGTTACGCATTCTGGTTCGGTGACAGCGAGAGTCCACAATTGGCGGAGCTCATCAGGAAATCACCATTCGAGCAACTCGCAATCATGGATGACGATTTGGCGGTTGTTGAACGACAACGGTTGGTTTTGGATCAACAGCAACGTTACGGGAAGATTACGGTGCATGTTGGAGATCCCAAGCAGACGATGTTACCGAGTCATGTGGGAAATATGGTGTTTCTGGAACATGACGCTTCGCATGCATTTGATCCCTCGGCTGTACAGCAGCTTTACAAATCGGTGCGTCCTTACGGCGGCGTCTTGCACATTCTGGCAACGCTTGAGCGTGATCAGATTGCAGCTGAGGTTGAGGAATTGGATCTTGAGCAGGCCAAGGTGCAAATTCATTCTCACGGTGTATCAGTCACTCGAGTGGGTGCACTGCCGGGGGCGGCTGATTGGACGCACCAATATGGCGACGTCGCGAATTCAATCAAGTCGGACGATCGCCGAGTGAAATTGCCCTTGGGAGTGCTGTGGTTCGGTGGTAGCAGCAATATGGATGTACTGCCACGACATGGACATGGGCCACCGGAGCAGGTGATTGGAGGTCGGTTGTACATCCAGGGAATGAATAGCCTGAGTGCCCGCGATGTTTACACCGGACGAGTGCTGTGGAAACGGGAGTTCAAGGATCTGGGAACAGACGATGTCTATTACGACAGCACCTATGACAACACTCCACTGGACACCAAGTACAACCAGGTGCACATCCCCGGTGCAAATGGACGAGGAACGAATTACGTCGTGACTGAGGATCGTGTCTATATCGTTGAGGGATCTGTCTGTCATGTGCTGGACAGCGCGACTGGCGATGATCTCAACGTTATCAAACTTCCCTCATCCGGTGAGTCAGCAGATCCACAGTGGGGATACATTGGCATTTATAAAGATGTGCTGCTTGCAGGTTTCGATTTTGCTTCGTACGGGGAAAGGCTTGAGTTGTCGTTTGAGTCAGATGAAAAGCTGAAAAAAAATCGGGAAGGTTTTGGCTCCAAAAGTCTGGATCGAGCGGCCAGCAGGGGACTGATCGCCTTTGATCGTCACCGTGGTGATGTGCTCTGGAAAATTGATGCCAGGAGTAGTTTTTGGCACAACGGGATCGTTGCTGGCGGTGACCAAATCTATTGCCTTGACAGGAATCCGGCACCGGTAGAGGAAGCACTGAAGCGACGTGGGAAACTGGATGCTTCCCGTAATCGAATTCTGGCAGTGGATTACCTGAGTGGAAAAATCAAGTGGGAAGTCGATGAGGATGTATTTGGCTCGTGGCTTGGTTATTCAGAGAAACACGATCTGCTGTTACAAGCAGGTGCTGCAGCGAGTGATCGGCTGTCAAGCGAAGTGGGTCAGGGAATGGCCGTACACTCGACTACGGATGGTTCGGTCCGATGGAAAAAATCGTCTCTGAAGTACACTGGGCCCTGCATTCTTCACAATGATCTGATCATCACCAATACAAATTCGTATGCTGAATCCGCTGGTGCTTTTTATCTGCTTGATGGTAGTCAAAAGATGATTCCCAATCCCATCACCGGTCAGATGCAACCATGGAAGATCACGAGGGCTTACGGCTGCAACAACATTGTCGCCAGCGAAAACCTTTTGACGTTTCGATCTGGAGCAGCAGGGTATTACGATTTGCAGACCAACGCGGGTACAGGGAATCTTGGTGGCTTCAAGTCAGGGTGCACCTCCAATCTGGTTGTTGCAAACGGTGTGTTGAATGCGCCGGATTACACGCGAACCTGTAGCTGTGCCTACCAAAACCAGACATCATTGGCTTTGGTGCATATGCCTGAAGTTGAGTTGTGGAGCGTCAATACCGCAGCATCCGTCAAGACGCATGGTGAACGGATTGATCGGGTGGGTATCAATCTGGGTGCAGCTGGTGATCGGCGTGATACCACAGGTTTGCTGTGGCTGGAGTATCCGGCTACCGCTGGACCTTCACCACCGCTGAAAATTACATGGAATGACAACGTGGATGTATTCACCCACCATGCTTCAGTCGCGGCCTCATCGGAACACCCATGGGTCATGTCCTCAGGACTGGACGGCATCATGAGTTTGAAAATAGCCATGCAGCTCAGAGATGAGTACTCACTGCAGAAGGGAATCCCTGTGGAGCATGTCAATGACGATGCCATTGAAAATGCAAGTGGAGCGGTTGACCTGGTCAGCGAAGATTTTGAATTCAGCAAGGCATCAGGGAATCAACTGTTGGGCCTTCGGTTCAACGACATTCGTCTGCATCGTGACAGTGTGATCCGCGATGCATACCTTGAGTTTGCAAGTGCCAAACCCAGCGAGAATTCAGCAGAGTTGACCATTTCGGTCGAGGACAGCGGAAATGCAAAAGGCTTTGCCAAGGCAGAGCGAAACTTGTCATCACGGAACCTTTCAAAAGAATCCGTGTCTTGGAATCCCAAGTCGTGGGCAGGACAGGACCAGAAGTGGATGACGCATCGTACACCCGATCTTGCTTCCCTGATCCATTCGATCATTGAGCGAAAAGACTGGAAACCGGGCAATTCGATCGCCTTTTTGTTGTCTGTCGACGGCGACCGCAAGTTGGCAGCCTATTCCAAGTCAGGTCAGAATCACGCCAGATTGATCATCGAGGCAGAGGCGAAAGTTGAAGATGCCCCTGCCAGCGAACCATACCGTCTGCGTCTCTTTTTTGGCGGCCCGGAAATCGAAGTCGGTGATCGGAGGGTATTTGACGTCTTTGTGCAGAACAAGTTGGTGCTCTCGGATGTTACAATCGACTCTTCCACCGATGGGGCACAGAGTTGTGTTCATGTCCTGAATGACATCCAGATTGGTGAAGAATTGGATGTCCGCTTCCAGGCCAAACAGGGAAAACCATTGCTTTCCGGTCTGGAGTTGATTCGACAGAACCCCGACGAATGAAAATAAGCCGGTGCCCTGCCCTGAGATTTTCCTACCCAGAAGTTGCCATGAAAAATACCAAAACTGTCGTGCTCGCCTGGACCGTGTGTACGTTAGTGGCTTCGGTTGCACTCGCCTGCAATGTCCCCGTGTTTCGGTACGCGCTGGAGCGATGGTCGGCTGATCCCTATGAACTGGTGGTCTTGCATGAAGGAGCATTGAGTGCGAAAGACCTTGCCCGGGTCAATGTGCTGAAGAACTCGGATGCGCTGTCCAAAACACCTGCGAATTTCAATGTGCGAATGATCAAAATCAGCGACGTGAAGGATAAGGTGCTGCAGGAGATCTGGCAGAAACGTAGTACTGGAAATGAGCCACTTCTAGTCACGCTCTATCCAAGAAATGCACAGGAGGTTCCGGATCGCGTTGTAAGTGCGCATCCCTTGAGCGGACCGACAACGCAACGAGTGATTGATTCACCAGTGCGTCAGCAATTGATAAAGCGGTTGCTGTCCGGTGATTCCGCCGTGTGGGTTTTTGTCCCATGCGGAGACAAGGCTCAAGATGACGCCGCGTTGGAGCGTTTGAGTGTTGAGGTGAAGAAAAATCAGCAGTCGCTGAAATTGCCTCCGCAGGATGAACTGGAAGAAGATGACCTGTTCCAGCCTGAGAATCCGATTGAACTTCGACTCGGTTTTTCAATCATTACTCTCGACCGAAATGACCCCAATGAGTCATTCTTTCTGGAAATGTTGATGGGCAGTGAACCTGACCTCGAGTCACTCGATGAACCCATGGCATTTCCTGTGATCGGAAGGGGCCGAGTGCTTTACGCATTGGTTGGAAAAGGGATTTTTCGCGACACAGTCGCCATGGCATCGCGATTTGTGGTGGGGCCCTGCTCGTGTCAGGTGAAAGAACAAAACCCCGGTTTTGATTTGTTGCTTGCAGTCGACTGGGATGAAAAGCTCGGAGGTGCCGCGATCAGCGAACCCGCCAAGGAGCCGATCAAGGGACCTATCCTGATCGACATTCCAACTGGTAAGAAGTGAGATACTCCTGATTCATTCAGGAAAGGACTACTTGGTCCTGTGCCGTGTTTTTTCCGGACACAAAGTCCCCGGCATCGTCCGCAACTTGATGTCGTTGTGCTTGATGTCGTTGTGCTTGATGTCGTTGTGCTTGATGTCGTTGTGCTTGATGAAATGTAGAGATAAATAGTAATGGCTCCTCAGGTTCCGCTCATGAGACACCGTCCAGTTCTAGCGATTGTCGTTATCCTGCTTGCTTTTCCACTCTCACCGGGGCGTTCGACGTTTGCAGAGGAGATTCCCTATGACTCTGAACTTGTGCAAACTCTTGTAGCAGAGTCGCTGGAAAAAGGTAATCCTGGCCGCGGCGCCGTGATCTATTCTGCCCCGACCAGTGCATGTCTGTCCTGTCACAAAGTGGGTGCACACGGGGGTGCAGTGGGTCCTGATTTGAGTGAACTGGGTAAAAAACAGAAGCTTGAGCACATTGTCGAATCGCTGTTGTGGCCTCAGCGTGTGGTTGCAGATGAATACAAGTCCATTGCGGTTCTCAATTTGGATGGTCAGATTTTTCGTGGATATCGAATCAGTGAGAGTGATTCTGCGCTGATGCTCCGCGACAGCGCGACAGGAAAATCAGTTTCGATCAGCAAAGATGAGATTGAGTTGATACGGCCAGTGGGCTCACTGATGCCCGTCGGTCTGATGGCGACGCTGTCATTGCAGGAAAAGCATGACCTGATTTCATTTTTAGCCGATCTTGGGAAGCATGAGGAAATCAGCGCGGCTGGGATTGATTCACTGCTATCGCATTCGCATGGCCATCACCCTGCATCATTTGCGATGTCCCGTGAACCGCTTGAGCCGGAACGTTCGCCCAGTTGGCAGGCCGACGTCAATCGTGATCGTCTGTATGACTTTTATCGCAAACAGGCACGACACTTTCGTGACATCACACCACGTCCCCAGCTGCTGGCAGAGTTTCCGGGGCTCGATGGTGGCGAGGATGGGCATTGGGGTAACCAGTCTGAACCGACTTGGGCAGATGGTCGCTGGAATGAAACCGACCTTGGAAACCTTCTGTGTGGTGTGTTCAGAGGTCCCGGCATTCAGGTGACGCGGGGCATGTGTTTGCAGGTGGGTCGGGGTGAACAACGAATCTCAGCGTGTTTCGATCCTGACACAATGACCTATCCAAGGGTTTGGTCAGGTGGGTTTGTTGAATTTTCAACGGTACGGCATGGGTTCATGCAGGGCTTGCGGCAGGTGGGCAAAACAGTGGCAGGCGATCCTGTTGACCGTGAATTTTTGACAAACGCTAAAACCAAGAAGTACCTCGGTCTTTATCGTTACGGTGACCGGGTGATTTTTTCATATCTTGTTGATGGTGTGGAATATCTTGACGCGCCGCAAATCGTAGATGGAAAATTCGTGAGTGTAGTGGCGCCTCGTGAGAAGCACCCTGATCGAGATCACATGCGGGGTGGTGAGGCCCAGTGGCCACAGAGGATTGTCGTCAAGGGTGAACTTGGAACGACCGCACCTTACGCGGTCGATAAGATACCGTTACCCGCTGATAATCCCTGGAAGGCATTGATGTACGGGAGCGGGCACGATTTCCTGTCTGATGGCTCCGCTGTCCTGTGCACGATGCAAGGTGATGTCTGGCGAGCCACGGGGTTGGATGATGGTCTTCAGGAAATCAGCTGGCGGCGGATCGCTTCCGGGTTGTTTCAGCCGCTTGGAATTGTGGTACATGATGATCAGATTTTCGTCATCGGACGGGATCAGTTGACACGTCTGCGCGATTGGAACGGGGACGGTGAAATGGATCATTACGAGTGTTTCAGCCGCGCCTTGGAAACCTCACGCTCTGGTCACGACTTCACCTGTGATTTGTGGCGGGATGCAGCAGGACGCTTCTACACTGCCTCAGGTAAACAGGGCGTGATGCGAATTGCTGCGGATGGGCAGTCTGCTGAGATCGTTGCCAATGGCCTCAGGAACTCGGATGGTCTGGGATTGTCACCAGATGGACTTGTGACCATTCCAAGCAGTGAAGGCGACTGGATGCCCGCGTCGATGATCGCAGCCATTCGGCCTGACGGACCGATTTTGAATCGACTGCCGGGACACTCCCCCGATGGTCGCAGTGTTCCGTTTTTTGGTCGTCCTGGAGGCGATCTGCAGCAACCTCCAGAGATCCCCATGTTGTACTTGCCACGTGGTTTGGATAATTCCAGCGGAGGGCAGGTTCATGTGGACAGTGACCGTTGGGGACCTGTCCAAGGGCAGATGGTGCATCTTTCGTTTGGGGCAGGTCGTGCGTTTCTGTTGCTGCGTGACGAGTTTGATGGCTGGATTCAAGGTGCGGTGGTTCCCATCGCTGGTGAATTTGCTTCCGGGGCTCACCGCGGGAAATTCAATCCAAGGGATGGACAGTTGTATGTTTCCGGTATGGCTGGCTGGGGGACTTACACGACCGACGACGGTTGTTTCCAAAGAGTCCGTTACAGCGGCAACAAGCCCCAGTTGCCAGTCGGGTTTCATGTCCATGAAAATGGTATTCGCGTTGATTTCTCGCAGCCAGTGAAACAGCAAAAGATTGCTGACCCCGATGCCCATTTTGTTCAGGTCTGGAACTATCGATACAGCGGAGCCTATGGTTCGCCTGAATACTCATCACGTCAGTTGGGATTGCGTGGCCATGACGTTCTCGATGTGAAATCTGTCAGCGTTTTACCAGGTGACAAAAGCCTGTTTCTTGAGATCCCGAACCTTCAGCCAGTTAACCAACTTCATCTATTGGTGACCACGGATGATGAACAGGAGCATGACCTGTTCATGTCCATTAATCATCTGGACGAAGCTTTTCGTGACTTTCCGTCCTACCAAACAACCGAGAAGATTGTACTGCCACATCCCATGTTGGCTGATCTGGCAAGGCCGGTTGTCTCCAAACGGAATCCGTTCAACAAAGCAATTGCTGATGCGAAGCCGTTGACGTTGAAAGCAGCCAAGAATTTGATGTTTGATCAACCGGAGATCCGCTTGCCTGCGGGTCAGGCGGTCAAGCTGATATTTCAAAATCCGGATTCCGTGCCCCACAATTGGGCTCTGTTGAAACCTGGGAGCCTTCAAAAAGTTGGTGAACAGTGCAATCGTTTGATCTCGGATCCTCAGGCGGCGGCCCAACAATACATCCCCTCATCGAGTGATATTTTGGCGTACACCAACGTGGTGGAACCTTACGCCGAACATACGATCTACTTTGAGGTGCCAAATGAACCGGGGCGGTACCCCTATTTATGTACCTTTCCGGGACATTGGATGGTGATGAACGGGGTGTTGGTGGTTGAGTGAATCGGTTGGTGGTTGATGGTGGGATGAATACCGCCAGCCCTCGCTGAACTGTCCGGATCGAGGATTCCCGTCCGGCTGGATCATCCCCGAGCGGCTGGATCATCCCCGAGCGGCTGGATCATC